>JBILFF010000146.1:0-4569 GCA_044351695.1 Bdellovibrionota bacterium | reverse complement strand
ACCGAGTATGATTTTCATATTCCAGAGGCCAAGAGAATTTTTGCGGGAAACAAAGAGAAGAGCGTTTTGTATCATCGCCTCGCAGAAAAAGGAGCCTATCAAATGCCTCCGATTCATTTGGGATCGGAGCGAGTAGATGAAAGGGCTCTGGAGATTATTGGAGCATGGATCAATCAAGGAGCGCGAGCCGATGAAAATGATAATCGCTAAAAATATTTTCCCTCAAGGATTCAAGCTTTGGGGCCTCAGCTTTCTGATGACGAGCTTTAGTCTCGGAGCCCAGTCAAAAGTAGAAGTGCGCCCCCTGGGCAACCTGAGTCAGTCGGCGATCACGTCTCAACACTTTAAAACTTCAGCGGCACTACGAAAACTCGTCGAAAAAGAGGGCTTTGAAGTTCTCTCTGAAAGATTTTCTGTTCTCGATCAAAGGATTGAGATGGAACTCTTTAACTATAAAAAGAATGAAGCTCGCTCTTATCGCGCCCCTGCTCAAAATCCTCAGCAAGCCGAGCTGGTGCTGCTTAACCACGCACCGATGGTGACCGAGATCGAATTTCAAAAGGCTTTTCAGATTGTGTCTCGATCGACTGAATTCTCACAGGCTCTCAAGAATCAAGACATTGAACTCTACGAAGCCATGCCCGGCATTCTCGAACGTGCGCAGACCGAAGCGCTTAAGCTCGGCCGGAGTGTGACCGTAGGACTTCGCCCCCTCCGCAAAGATCGGCCCCACGAAATTGTAGCGGTTGATCTAAGAGATCAAAAAATTCATCGTTTCAGTTCTCGAGCACCTGAGTCCTGCCGAGAGACCACGAATCAGTTTTGCGGCTACAGACCCGGACAAGGCCCCCTCTCAAGACGAGGAGCTGAAGGCACCGCCGAAGTGATCATTCGAGACACCGAAGGCGCAGAGGCTTGGAGATTTGTCGTCACTCGCCCCGCCAATTCTTCAGGACCGAATGGCTCCGGTATGGATCTCCAAAATGTCTCTTACCGCGGTCAAAAAATTCTCACCCAGTTTCATTTACCCCTTCAAAATGTCCTTTACGACAAAAACGCCTGCGGCCCTTATCGTGACTGGCAGCACACTGAGAATGCTTTCCAAGCTCAAGGAGACCTACTCGCTCCAGGCATTTTACAAGCCAGCGAAAGACCTCAATCGATTGTTGATGCGAAAAATGACAGTGGAAACTTTGTGGGTATTGCAATTTATACCGATCCCAAAACTCAGGTCACCCGCTTGGTCAGTGAAATGAGTGCGGGTTGGTATCGTTATGTACAGGAGTTCTTTTTTCATCTCGACGGGACTTTTGAGCCGCGATGGACCTTTACGGCTGTTCAAAGCTCTTGCGTTTGCAAAGCACACCGTCATCATATTTACGCGCGAATGGATTTTGCTGTGATCACCGAGACCGAAAATCAACTTCAGGTTCTTCAGTCCAACTCAAAAGACTCTCTGTGGGAGTCCGTGAAGCATGAGGGAAAGTTTTTTAGAACGCCAGGTCAAAGATGGAGAGTAATAAACCCCTCCGCCAAACTGGCTGTTGAAATCTATCCTGGGCCCAATGATGAAACGGCCATGGGTGATTCTTATGCCAAAGGAGACCTTTGGGCCTTAGCGTTTCAAGCCAATGAAATCGAAGATTCAACGGTTAGGCGAGATACTTCCTCCTATCTTGATCTTTTTGTAGGCCCTGAGCTCATTGAAAATCAAAATTTTGTTCTCTGGTACGGGCACCACTACCGACACGATTCTGAGCACTCCGAAGAAGAGTCCCGAAGCGTGGGACCGACCCTTAAAGTCGTCTCGCTGCCTTCGAAGAGTGACGAGTAATCGTTTTCTTCTTTTTCTTGGCTGCTGAGGTTCGTGCCTTAGACAGGCGGGGGGCCTGCAAATCCTGAAGCGCCACGATGGGTAGCTCTCCTCGAATCCATGACTCCAGCGAGTTCACCGCAGCACGAGCCGCTGTGAGCGTGGTGAAGTACGGCACACCCGTTTGCAACGCCGATCGACGAATCGAAAACGAATCACTCATCGCCGAATCGCCTTCAACCGTATTGATCACCAAATCAATCTCACCATTAATAATGGCATCCACAATATGCGGTTGCCCCTCTTTCACTTTGTTGATTCCCGAGTTCACAATTCCCTGCTGACGCAGGAACTGAGAAGTTCCGTGGGTTGCCACAATTCGAAAGCCCTGGCTTTTCAGCGAGCGGCAAATGTCGACAACTTTCTTTTTGTCGTCATTTCGCACACTCACAAAAGCTGTGCCCGACTTTGGCATCCGATGATTAGAAGCGAGCAAGCCCTTCACAAAAGCTTCATGAAAGCTTCGCCCCAAACACATCACCTCACCCGTCGACTTCATTTCGGGCCCAAGCAAAACATCTACGCCAGGAAATTTAAGAAAAGGAAAAACAACCGCTTTGACTGCAAACAAACGCCCACTCTCTGCAGTGAGCTTAGGCTCGGGCAAAGACTGCTCAGAAAATCTTTTACCCAGCATCGCCTGCGTGGCTGCTGCGACCCAGTCAAAGTTACACGCTTTACAAACGTAGGGGAGAGTCCGTGAGGCTCGCGGGTTGACTTCGAGCACATAAATCTCACGGTTTAAAATCGCGAGTTGAATATTGAGAAATCCACTGATCTTAAGTTCTCGCGCCATCCGTTCACTGATGCGGCGGACTTGATCGACCTGAGTGTTACTCAAGGTCATTGGAGGCAAGCAGCACGAAGAATCTCCCGAGTGAATGCCCGCCTCTTCAATATGCTCCATGACTGCAATCACTTTAGCCTCTCGACCATCGCCAATGCAGTCAACATCGACCTCAATCGCCTCCTCTAAAAATCGATCCACAAGCAGAGGCCAGTGAATATCCATGGTGGTTTGTAAGCTCTCCTGAAATCGCTTCAAATCGGCCTCACTCCGAACCACACGCATCGAGCGCCCCCCCAACACATAGCTGGGTCGAATCAGCACCGGAAAGCCCAGCTTCTTCGCCGCTTTTTCAAGCATTGAAGCACTGTTCACCGAAAGAGATTGGGGACGCTTTAATTTGAGCTTCTGCAAAAATCGATCAAACTTCTCTCGATCTTCAGCACGATCGATTTCTTTAAAATCAGTCCCCAAGATCGGAATATTCTTAATCACTTGCGACAACCGCAGGGCTGTTTGCCCCCCCGTCTGACAAATCACTCCTCGAACGTCTGAGATCTCTCTCTCGTGATCGATCACTCGATCCACGTACTCTAGCTCTAGCGGCTCAAAGTAAAGTCGATCTGAAATGTCATAGTCGGTAGAGACGGTCTCGGGGTTGCAGTTGATCATGATGGTTTCAAAGCCCATGGCACGTGCCGCTTGAACTGCTTTGACGCAGCAATAGTCAAACTCTACACCCTGCCCGATCCGATTGGGACCCGAACCCAAAATAATGACTGAAGCCTTTTTTTCTTTACGCGCCATTTTTTCTTCAGCCGGAAACTCTTCAAAGGCCAAGTAGAAATAGGGAGTTTTAGCTTCAAACTCTCCCGCACAAGTATCGACTTGATTGAGACTGGAAATGACACCTAAATCCTTTCGCTTCTTGCGAATTTTATCTTCTGAAACCCCTTGAAGTTTTGCCATCACGCGGTCTGAAAAACCCAAGCATTTTGCCGATCGAAAAAAATCCGCTGTCCAATCCCGGAAAGGCATTTGAGCTATTTTTCTCTCGCACTGGATAATCTTATCGAGCTGCTGCAGAAACCAAGGATCAATTTTGGTGACTTGATGGACTTCTTCGACCGAGGCTTTTTGTGTTCGTAAAAGCTCTGCCACCAGCCACCAGCGATCGTAGCGAGTCGCTCGGATGGATTCGATTTGTACTCGATCCGCAGACCAAGCCTTGGGGAGCAAAAGACCATCGTTACCCGCTTCAAGAGCATTAAAGGCTTTATGAAAAGCTTCGGCAAACGAGCGTCCCAGAGCCATGACCTCACCGACCGCTTTCATTTGAGTGCCTAGAATGGGCTCAGACTGTGAAAATTTTTCAAAATTAAAGCGTGGCAATTTTACGACCACGTAATCGAGCATGGGCTCAAAGCTCGCCGGAGTATCTTGAGTGATGTCATTTTGAATCTCATCCAAAGAATAACCCACGGCCAGTAAGGCAGCGATCTTCGCGATCGGAAATCCTGTGGCTTTGGACGCTAAAGCAGAGGATCGAGAAACACGGGGGTTCATTTCAACGACAGCCCAGCGGTCAGAGTGGGGATCAAGAGCAAACTGTACATTGCAGCCCCCCGTTGAGATTCCGACCGCTTGCATGATTTTCTTACAGGCCTCTCGAAGTCTTTGGATTTCTTTATCAGTTAGCGTTTGGGCAGGAGCGACGGTCATCGAATCGCCCGTATGAATTCCCATGGGATCCAGATTCTCGATCGTACAC
Source organism: Bdellovibrionota bacterium (assembly GCA_044351695.1). Lineage (GTDB taxonomy): Bacteria > Bdellovibrionota > UBA2394 > UBA2394 > UBA2394 > JBILFF01. The sequence goes on along the minus strand of JBILFF010000146.1, from coordinate 138 downwards.
ACCACCACCATCTGGCCCTTGTGATCGGCCATAATCTCGTATTCGATCTCCTTCCAGCCCGCGATGGATTCTTCCATCAAAACCTCTGAAGTCGGAGAAGCAGAGAGTCCCGCTTTAAGTTTTTCAGAGAGCTCCTCT
>JBILFF010000145.1:0-4593 GCA_044351695.1 Bdellovibrionota bacterium | reverse complement strand
TCGTCAGCCCCAAACCGCCCTGGGATTCAGGCACTAAACAAACATGAAACTTCTCTGCGCTGAGCTTGCTCAGCAATTCGAGCGAAATTTTTTGCTTTTGATGAGACTCCACCTCAGGGGCGAGCACCTGCTCTGCAAAATTTCTCGCCCAGGATTGAATCGCGAGATCTTCTTCGGAGAGCTCGAGCCTCATGCCACCTGACCCTTGATGAGATTTCGAGCAATGAGCAAACGCTGCACTTCACTTGTGCCCTCGTAGATTTCGCAAATGCGAGCGTCACGATACAATCGCTCGGGGAGATACTCCTCTACATAACCATAGCCGCCGTGAATCTGTACGGCCGCCCAGGCATTAAAGACGCACATCTCTGACGAATACAACTTGGCTTGCGAGGATTCAACGGGCGTTCGAGCTCCACGTCCCTTAAGATCTGCCGCTCGATAGGTAAGCACTCTTGCGGCTTCCAGACGAGTAGCCATATCCGCAAGCATGAATTGAATGGCCTGCATTTGAGAAATGCTCTGACCAAACTGCTCTCTCTCTTTACTGTAGCGCAGAGAGCAGTCGAGCGCCGCCGCACCAATACCCAGGGATTGAGCCGCAATTCCAATACGGCCCACCTCTAAGGTGCTGAGAGCCACTTTGTAGCCCTCATGTTCGATGCCTAACAAATTCTCAACGGGTACTTCGAGATTTTCAAAACTCAGCTGCACACACGAACTGCCACGAATTCCCAGCTTCTTTTCTTTTTTGGCAACGCGATAGCCCTTCCAAGAGCTCTCTACAATGAAAGCCGAAACTCCTTTGCTTTTGGCTTCTGGCCTCGTGCTTGCATAGACAATCGCTATATCGGCCTCTGCTCCGTTGGTAATGAACTGTTTGGTGCCGTTCAGCACATAAAAGCCAGCCTTTTTTTCTGCGCGAGTTTGTTGATTGGCAGCATCGGTGCCTGCATTCGGCTCGGTAAGAGCGTAACAACCCAACTTCTCACCCATCGCCAGCGGCTTTAAATACTTCTTTTTTTGCTCTGTATTTCCAAACGTTTTGATCGGCTCACAAGCCAGCGAATTGTTGACCGACATAATGACGCCTGTCGACGCACAGGCTTTTGAAATTTCTTCAAGCGCCAGGACGTAAGAGAGCATGTCCATTGCCGCTCCACCAAAGTCTTCGGGCACACACATTCCCATGAGATTCAAAGCAGCCATCTCACGAACAAGTTCTTCTGGATATCGCGACTCTCGATCAAGTTCTGCCGCCAAAGGGGCGACCTTTGACTCCGCAAAATCTCGAGCCATCTGCTGAACTGCTTTTTGCTCGTCGGTAAATTCAAAGATCATGATCAAAACCTCTTTCTCAAAAATTTAGTCCTCGAATTTGGGGGTGCGCTTTTCTAGGAAGGCTCGCATTCCCTCGCGAGGTTCATGTGTGCCAAACAAAGTCGCAAAGCTCTCTCTCTCGACTAAGTAAGCACGCTCTTTGTCCCACTGAGCACAGGCTCGCACCAAACGCTTGGCGGCAAGTAAAGAATGAATTCCTTTCGAAGCCAGAGCTTGAGCTTTCTGCTCGACATGAGAAAGAAAATGCTCGGGCTCCATGCTCTCCAGCACAAGCCCCCAGCTCAAGGCTTCGTCTGCCGAAATACTTCGACCCGTCAAAATCAAATCTATGGCCCGATGGTAGCCGACGCGCGCCACTAAGTTCACTGTGCCGCCAAATCCCGGGATGATTCCGAGATTGGTTTCGGGCGCCCCAAATTTTGCATTTTTAGAAGCGTAAATCAGATCACAAGCCAAAGCGAGCTCGAGACCTCCCCCCAAAGCAAAACCATTCACCGCCGCTATCGTCACAAAAGGCGATTGCTCAATCAGCTGCACCACTCCCTGACCCAACTCTGCGAAGGCTCGCGCTTGCAGCGGGCTCATCTCACTCATTTGCTTAATATCGGCTCCCGCCACAAAGGACTTCGGGCCCTCGCCAGTAATCACCAGCACATGAATTCTCTCAAGCTCTAAAATTTGTGACTGAAGCGCTAAAAGCACATCCGCATTGAGTGCATTCAACGCCTCTGGTCGATTTATTTTTAAAATAGCGACACGATCTTTTTTTTCTAATTGAACCAGCATTTGCTCTCACCCTCTTTGAATAAAATTTTTAAGCCGATGGATATTCGTAAAATCCACGCCCTGTTTTTCGCCCCAACAAACCTGCCGCCACATAATTTTTTAGCAATGGACAGGGGCGGTACTTTGGATCTCCTAGACCTTCATGCAAAACCTCTAAAATCGCCAGACAAGTGTCGAGTCCAATAAAATCTGCCAGCTCAAGAGGACCCATCGGATGATTGGTGCCCAGCTTCATCCCAGCGTCGATTCCTTCTCGAGTGCCAACGCCCTCATAGAGTGCAAAAATGGCCTCGTTGATCATGGGCATTAAAATACGATTCACAATAAAACCTGGAAAATCTTTTGAGTGAACGATTGTCTTTTCAAGCGCCTTCACCAAAGCCTCTACACGATTCAAAGTGTCAGCACTGGTCAGCGTTCCCGAGATCAGCTCCACGAGTTTCATGATCGGCACCGGATTCATAAAATGAATGCCCATAAATCGGTCGGGACGTTTGGTGTGCGCTGCGAGACGTGTGATGCTGATGGACGAAGTATTACTGCCAATAATTGAGTCAGGAGGCAAAATTTGATCGAGCTTTTGAAAGAGCTCTTTTTTGACATTGGGATTTTCTGTCGCCGCTTCGATCACGAGTTCGCACGAGGCCAAATCAGTAAACTGAGTGCTGAAATGGAGGCGCTCTAAAATTTGCCGAGGCTCCTCGCTGATCTTGGACTTCTCTTTGAGCTTTAAAAGAGATTTTTCGATATTCGCCTTGGCCTTGTTCAAAGCAGTCTCGGCGACATCGCTCACCACCACCCTCGCACCATAGGTGGCAAGCACCTGAGCAATACCCGCCCCCATTTGGCCCGAGCCCACTACTCCTATCGTCTTAAAACCCATCGCACTCATTTCTGCTCTTCCCTTTCTCTCTAGAGTCTCTCAATAAGAGTGGCGATGGCCTCTCCTCCACCAATACAAAGACTCGCAACACCTTTTTCGCCTTTCTGAAGTTGATGAATCAAGCTGACTAAAATTCGCGCTCCGCTCGCCCCAATCGGATGCCCAAGAGCTACCGCTCCTCCTCGAGGGTTCAAGCGATCACGAGGAATTTCTAAGTCTCGCGCTGCAGCCATGGCCACCGCAGAGAAGGCCTCGTTGATTTCAAAAATTTTGATGTCTGAGACCTTAAGGCCGGCCTCTTGCAAAAGCTTACGCACGCAAGAGACAGGCGCTGTTGAAAACCATGCGGGATCATGCGCGAATTCCGCTGTGTGTAAAATGCGAGCCATCGGATTCGACAAGCCACAGTCCTCAGAGCCCAACACCAGCATCGCGGCGCCATCATTGATTGAACTCGCATTGCCCGCCGTAATCGTGCCGTCGCCACCAAAAGCGGGGCGCAAAGCACCGAGCTTAGAGAGATCAGATTTGCTCGGCTCTTCATCGGTATCGATCTTGATCACTTCTTTTTTGGATTTGACCTCGACGGCGACGATCTCTGACTTGAACTGACCGGATCCAATCGCTTTCAGGGCCCGCTCATAAGACTCTTTGGCGTACGCATCTTGCTGCTCACGCGTGAATTTATACTCTTTCACACAAAGTTCTGCGGCCGTTCCCATGTGAAACTGGTTGTAAACATCCCAAAGTCCATCGAGAATCATGCCATCCGTGAGTTCTTGATGACCCATTCGAAATCCCGAGCGCCCATTTTTCAAATAAAATGGAGTCTGCGACATATTCTCGATACCGCCCGCCAAAAGAAGCTTGGATCGACCCAAAGAAATCTGATCAAACGCGAGATTCACCGCTTTAAGACCAGAGCCACAAACCTTGTTGATCGTCAGCGCTGGGACAGACTTTGAGAGTCCTCCCAACAAAGTCACCTGGCGTGCAGGAGCTTGACCCACTCCCGCCGGCAAAACACAGCCCACAATACTACCGTCGACCTGTCCCTCCTGAAGGGCCAGATCTTTCATGGATTGTTTGACTAAAGTCGCCCCGAGTTGGGGCGCCGGGACTGAAGAAAGAGCGCCCATAAAACTACCAATGGCGGTTCGTTTTGCCGAATAAATGTTGGTCTTTTTCATGCGCCTTGAGGCTATCGAAATTCAAGTTTTGAGGCGAGACTTTTGGACCAGAGAATACGCCAGTGGCCTGATGTCCAAGCGAGAAGCCCCTTACGAAAATATTTCTTTCTGCGTTGAAGCCGGGCTTAAAACGATCTTTTTAAATTTTAAGGCTGTTGCTTCTTCTGACTGACGAGTGTTCGTCTTTGAAATAAGAGAACGGCTAAAAGTAGAAATACGGCAAAAAGCAGAGCGGCCAAACCGGCTTCAGGATGATCTCCTTGCCCCATCGCCGCCATTCTTAAACTACAGCCTCCTCCGGAGCTGTCTCCGTCGGTTTGCGCAAATCCTCGGTCGGCAAGCTCAGGATTCTTGTCTGTCGCTAAAAGTATCGATCGATAAACATTAAGTCTG
>JBILFF010000143.1:0-4682 GCA_044351695.1 Bdellovibrionota bacterium | reverse complement strand
CGAACTTCTGCCGGTACTGAGGCATGAGTCATAATGGCAGGGGATTCAATCAAGCTCTCCACCCCCCCTAGACTTTCGGCAAGAGCGAAAATTTTACAGTTCTCTAAAATGCTTCGGGCTTTCGTTAAGCCTCCCTTTGCCACAAAGCTAATCATACCTCCGGGTTGCTTCATCTGCTTTTTTGCAAGGGCATACTGCGGATGCGAGGGGAGCCCTGGATAAATCACCCGTTCTACTGATGGCTGCTTTTCTAAGAACTCCGCAATCTTTTGTGCGTTTTCGCAGTGCCTCTCCATTCGAACGGCCAGAGTTTTAGTACTTCGAAGCAGCAAAAAGCAGTCCCAAGGACCGGGCACTCCGCCCAGAGAATTTTGATTAAACTTAATTGCTGCAAAAAGATCAGCTTTAGACGTTCCAATAAATCCACCGACCACATCGGAATGCCCACCTAAGTATTTGGTGGTCGAATGTAAAACCAAGTCAGCTCCTAAGTTTAAAGGTTGCTGAAGAAAGGGTGATGCAAAAGTATTATCGACTAAAGTCAGAATGCCCTTGGACTTAGCAAATTTTGAAATCGCTGAGATATCAAAAACCTTCATGAGTGGGTTCGATGGACTTTCGATCCAAATCATTTTGGTGTTGGGTCGAACAGAAGACTCCAGCATGCCTGGTTTGGTGAGATCGACAAACGAAAACTCCAAACCAAATTTAGTCCAGATGCGATTAAACATTCGGTAGGTGCCACCGTAAACATCGTCCACCACTACAAAATGATCTCCGGCTTTAAAGGTCGCCATGAGAGCATTCATGGCCGCGAGCCCACTGGCAAAGCAAAGTCCATGAGCAGCGCCTTCGAGCGATGCTAAATTCTCTTCGAGTGCGGAGCGTGTGGGATTTTGAGTGCGCGCATACTCAAATCCTTTGTGTACGCCAGGGCTCGACTGAACATAGGTAGAGGTTTGATAGATGGGGGTCATGATGGCGCCCGTCGTCGGGTCGGGGCGCTGCCCCGAGTGAATGGCTCGGGTTTCAAAATGCTCTTCGCTCATTGGGGGCGCCCTTTCGCTAAAAAGAAATCAAGAATATCGATTTTAGTAATCACACCCAAAACTTTGCTTTCATGTACCACCACCGGAACAAAGTCTTTCTTCAAGAACTCTTGAACCCGGCTCAATGAATCGGTGAGCTTCACGGTTTCGACTTCACGAACCACCAGATCTTTAATCGTTCTAGCGCCACGTTCGGGGTCTTTGCTCAGAGCCAAAAGCAAATCGCTTTCGGTAATAATTCCCTCAAGACCACCATCTTTTTTCAGGACGGGCAGCTGAGAGATGCTGTGCTTTTTAAGAAGTTCAATGCAATCGCCCGCTGTGGCCTCTGAAGTCGTGGTCACCAAGCTTCGCGATTTAAAAACATCTGAAACATAAATCTCAGGCTCATCCAAAAATCCATTTTCTCTCATCCAGTCGTCATTAAAAATCTTTGAAAGATAACGTGAACCCGAGTCGGGCAGAAGCACCAGCGGAAACTCTTTGGATTTCTGAGCCTGTGCCCACTTTAAGGCTCCGGCGACGGCAAAGCCGCAGCTGCCTCCTACAAAAAGACCTTCGCGTCGAGCCAAAGCCCGAGTCATTGACATCGATTCTTTGTCCGACACCTGTATCACTTCATCGACGATGTTGATGTCGATCGTGGAGGGTAGAAAGTCTTCGCCCACGCCCTCTACTTTGTAAGGATAGGCCGGACCCATTTTTCCCGTCCGTTTGAGCTCTGTGTAAACAGAGCCTTCGGGATCGATGCCGATGATTCTAATTTTGGGATTTTTTTCTTTAAGGTAGCGCGCGGTACCCGTAATCGTTCCGCCCGTTCCAAGGCCCGCAATGAAGGCCGTGATTTTCCCGCCCGTTTGTTCCCAAATTTCAGGGCCAGTGCTCATGTAGTGGGCCTGGGGATTGTCGGGGTTATGGTACTGATTCGCGTAAAAAGCATTTGGAGTTTCTTCGGCAATCCGGCGCGAAACACAATAATAGGAGCGCGGATCATCGGGCTCTACATTGGTAGGAGTCACGACTACTTTGGCTCCAAAAGCTCGGAGAGCTGATATCTTTTCGTTCGACATTTTATCGGGCATCACAAAAATGGCTTTGTAGCCACGTACCGCTGCCACGAGCGCTAACCCCATTCCAGTATTGCCACTGGTGGCCTCAACAATCGTGCCGCCGGGCTTAAGATCGCCGCGTTTTTCGGCCTCATTGATAATATGCACCGCGATTCGGTCTTTCACGCTAGAGCCCGGATTAAAATATTCGACCTTCGCAAAGAGATCGAAAGGCAAATTTTGGGCGACTTTATTCAATTTAATGATTGGGGTTTGGCCAATCAGCTCGAGTATATTTTGATGAATCTCCATCGTGCTGCTAGCTTAGGGGGATGATTTTGGAGCCTCAATCAAAATTTACAATCGATGAACTTGAATCTCTGGTCAAAGCTCGAACCGACTCAAAGCCCATGCAAAAGCTAAAGCTTCGTTTGTCATCACGGGCTCAAAATCGAGTCAAAAAGGCCAGAAAACAGCTTGAAAAGCTTCAAAACTCTGATCGAGCAATTTATGGACTGAATACAGGTTTTGGGCGTCTAGCAAAAATTAAAGTTTCAAAAGCTGAGCTCGATCAGTTGCAGCTCAATCTTTTGCGCTCTCATGCTTGTGGAGTAGGTTCTCCGCTCTCTCCTCGTGTGGTGCATCGCTTAGGCTTGCTGCGAACTTTGAGTTTAGGAAAGGCCGCCAGTGGACTCAGCCTCGCCACTTTGCATAGACATCTCGATTATTACAATCACGATTTGACTCCCTTTGTGCCGGAGAAAGGATCCGTGGGGGCCTCAGGTGATCTTGCACCATTGTCGCACTTCGCTCTTACCTTTTTGGGGGAGGGCGAGTTTTTGGTGGGTGATCGGCGAGTCGCAGCACCCTCGGTCTTAAAGAAAAACAAACTCGCGCCCCTGCAAATCAAAGCCAAAGAAGGCTTATCGCTTACCAATGGTACGCAAGTCTCATTGAGTCTGGCGCTTGAAGCTTATCATCGTCTTAAACATCTGTGGGACTGGAGTTTAGCGGTGACGTGTTTGTCGGTAGAGGCGCACGCTGCAACACCGCGAGTTTATGACCCGCGCATTCATCGCTTAAAGGCGCATCGCGAGCAGCAAGAGATTGCAGGCTTTTTGTGGAAGGCGCTCAAGGATTCTCCGCATAGTCGCTCGCACCTGGACTGCGATCATGTTCAAGATTCCTACAGCTTTCGTGCTGTGCCCCAGATCTTGGCGCCGTGCTTGAAGCTGATGCGAACAGCGGCAGAGCTGCTGGAGGGAGAAATCAATTCGGTTTCGGATAATCCGATTTTTGTCGCGGGCTCCAGCGAATTGCATTCGTGTGGGCACTTTCATGCACAAACAGTTTCGATGGCGGCAGATCTTTTAACCCAGGCCGCGGTGACGATCGGCAATCTTTCAGAGCGAAGACTCGATCAACTTGTGAATCCTCTGACGACTCGACATTCGGCTTTTTTTGCTCAGCAACCAGGTGTGGAAAGCGGGCTGATGATTGTTCAAACCGCTGCGGCCGCACTCGCTTCTGAAAACAAAACTTTATCTTTTCCGGCTTCAGCCGACACGGTTTCAACCAATGGCAATCAAGAAGATCATGTGTCGATGGGTCCGTGGGCGGCACGTAAAGCCCTTTTGGTTCTTGAGAATCTCGAGAGTTTGATTGCCTGTGAGGCTGTTGCAGCCATCCGAGGTTGTCAGCTGAGTCGAGCGAAGACGGGGGTTGGCTTTTCGGACTTCGTTGAGAGGGAGCTGAGTCGGCTTTCTCAGCAATGCCCCGTTGCTTTTCGTGAAGGGGATCAAATTTTTGCAAAAGCCATTGAAAGTTTAAAAAGTTTTATTCAAAAAAAAGGATCTGTTTAAAATCAATCCTTGAGCAGGTTCGTTGTAGCATTCTTAAACTGATCTTCTAAGTGGTCTGAAAGTTTTTGAGCACTCGCCAAATCCATTTGCAAAAGACGTGCTGTCTTTACCAAGTCAAGCTCAACCTGGCGGTGTAAATAGTGCGTTTGAATAAAGTCCTTCTCGATGGGAGTAAATCGCTCAACACTCATGATCATAAGGACCTTCAAGTGCCGCTCTGCCACCAGCTCAAGTTGGCGAATTCTCTCTTTTGCTATTCCGTAGCCTTTGCCGATTTCCTCTAGAGTTGCTGGGGGAGCTCCGTCGAGCCCATTCCTTCTGATGAGGATATCTTTGAGTTGAGCATCATTCATTTGATTGAGCAGTTGCATGAGTTGGCGGCGCGTATCGTTTTGAGTCAGTGAATGGGCAGAATTTGGAGCCTGTTTTTGGTCGGGGATAAGCTGAGAGAAGCTCGCTCCATCGTCGGCACCGTCTATCGGGGCATCGAGCGACACGTTATACTTCACCCGCTCAAGAATCCGTCGAACGAGATCTACTTCTAATCCCGCTTGAGTGGCAATCTCGGTGTCAGAGGGCTTAAAGATGCCCTGTTGCATTAAAGTAAATTCAGCTTCTCTGATTTGCATATAAGGGATGATTTGATCTTTATTGAGCCCAAAGGTTCGCCCGCTCAAATCTTTATTTCTTTGAATGAATCGGTTGATCACTGCATAAGCGTA
>JBILFF010000197.1:0-15730 GCA_044351695.1 Bdellovibrionota bacterium | reverse complement strand
CCACACCCTCGGGGCCGGTCTCGAGCTCGACGTGGTGGCGCTCGGCGCTGACGTGGTTCGTGTGCGGCTGGAGCTGACCGGGCAGGCCAACGGCGTGGACGGTGAGCATCTGGGAGAGCTTCATGTGGCGTACCTTCGGAAGGGCCGGAAGGCCCAGGTGGTGGGGAAGCGGAGGCGACGGAACGCGGGCCCCGTCCGGTGCGTGTAGGCGAGCGGCAGGGCGTCCATGCCGTCGAGCAACTGGCCAGCGATTCCGCACTCGCGGAACCTCGGCTTCACGAGCACGTAGTGGATCGTGTCGTCCTCGAGACACACCCAGCCAACAACCACGTCGTGGTTCTCGGGCAGGACGGCGCAGATGACCTGGGAGCGGGCTATCAGCGCCTTCACCACGGGCTCGTAATCCCGGTAGTAGTCGTCCACGCGCTCTTCGTAGGTGTGCTTGACCTCGCCGGAGTGCGCGTAGGTCCGGAGCCAGGACGACAACACGAGGTTGCGATCCGTCTCGGCCATCGCGCGGAAGATGAGTTCCATCAGGCTGCGATCTCGTAGGCGCGAAGACGCCACCGCTTGACGTCCTGGGCATCCCCGAGCCGAGCGACAGACAGGAGCTTGTCTGGCCGGTTGACCGCGACAACGTGCCAGCCGGATTCCACCTCATCGCCAAGCCTTGGCTCTTTTTCCAGCTTGAGACACTTCACGCTGCCACCTCGGACAAGAACGCGCGGAGCCTGGAGTAGAACGCGGCAATCCGCTCTCGCCGCTCGGCATTCCGCACCGCAGACGGGTCTATCTCGTACATACGGAGGGTGTTGTCAGACACCTTGAGAAGCCGCGCGGCGTTCCGCAGGCTGATACCTGCGTCGCATCGGACTGCGGAATCCCTCATTCTCACTTAGCTACCATGACGCACCGGGAATGACTGCGCGGAATCGGCGCAGTAATCCCGACGGCGTCAAGCTAGTTGGATAGGCGTGGCGGACCTCGACACGCTGTCAGCCCTGTTCACGTGGTGTCAGGAGCGCAAGCTCACGCCGCGTGCGCTGTGCGTTGGCGCTATTCGTGTCGAGCTGGACGCGCCGACTCCTGCTCGCCCGGTGACGTTCGACGTCGAGGCGCCAACCGACTCGCGCGACGAGGCACGCCGCACGCTCGAGACGCTCTTGCATTCGTCGGGTGCTGACGTCGGCGCGCTCATGTCGAGGCTCGGTTGAGCGACGCGCGGCCCTGGTACGAGGAGCCCGAGGGCCAGGCACACGATGGCGTCGTGCGCTGGGTGCGCTCCATCCGCGAGGCGCAGGCCGCGCAGAAGTTCAGCGACCTGCTCCACGCCTCGCTCTACGGCAACATCCCGCTCGCCGGCCTTGGGCTTGGCAGCGTGGCGCAGCGCAACGTGTCGCCGTCGCGGCTGTCGCTCAACGTTGTCCGGAACATGATCGGCGCGGCGTCGAGCAAGATTGCCGCGAAGAACAAGCCAAAGCCGACGTTTCTCACCGTCGATGGCGACTACGACAAGCGGACCAAGGCCGAGCGCCTCGAGAAGTTCGTTGACGGCGTGTTCTACGAGTCGGGCATCTACCCGCTGCTGCCCAGCGTGTTTCGTCACGCGTGCGTGTTCGGGACCGGGTGCCTCAAGGTCTACGAGGACGGCGAGCGCGTCGTCGTCGAGCCCGTCCTGAAGACCGAGCTTGTCGTCGACGACATCGAGGGCCAGTACGGCGACCCGCCGAACCTCGGGCAGACCAAGTACATCGATCGCCGCATCGTCAAGGCCACCTGGTGCGCCGATGACGCCGAGCTCCAGGCGCTCGTGGACCGCGTGCCGCGCGAGACCGAGGACATTGCGGCCTCCTTCCAGACCCAGGCCGATCAGGTCATGGTCTACGAGGTCTGGCACAAGGGCGAGACCCGCGACAAGAAGGGCCGCCACGTCATCTGCGTCGATGGCGCGACGTTCCTGGACGAGGAGTGGGAAGGGGATTTCCCGTTCTCGTTCCTGCATTGGTCGCGTCCGCTCGTGGGCTTCTGGGGTGTCGGGCTCGCTGAGGAGCTGCGCGGGATTCAGGAGGAGATCAACAAGCTCCTCATCGAGATCCAGAAGGCGCACCATCTGATCAAGGGCCACTACCTCGTTGAGCAGGGCGCGAAGGTACAGACCTCGTCGCTCAACAACGACCTTGCGGCGATCGTGAAGTACACGGGCACGCCGCCCACGTACCTCGCGCCGAACATCATCAGCCCTGAGGTCTACCAGCACCTCGAGAGGCTCTACGCCAAGGCGTTCGAGATCAGCGGCATCTCGCAGCTCAACGCGACTGGGCAAAAGCCCGCGGGGCTCAACTCCGGAGCGGCGCAGCGCGCCTACCAGGACATCCAGACAGAGCGCTTTCTCGAGGTCGGGCAGGACTACGAGGAATTCGTAGTCGAGGCCGCGCGGCAGGTTGTGCGGTGCGCCAAGCGTATCGGCGGCTCGTACAAGGTCCGAAGCGTCGACAAGCGCGGTATCACGCTCATCAAGTGGAGCGAGATTGACCTCGACGACGAGGAGTACGTCATCCGCGTCTATCCCACGTCGATGTTGCCTAGTACGCCGGCCGGCAAGCTCGCGTGGGCGCAGGACATGATCAACTCACAGGCCATCCCGCCTGAGGACGTCCTCGACATCGTCGACTTCCCCGACACCGAGCAGTACGCGCGGCGGAAGAACGCGGCGCGCAAGCTCATCGAGCGGAACGTTGATCACATGTTGCGCACCGGCGCGTTCGTCTCGCCGGAGCCGTTCGACAACCACGCGCTCGCCCTGAAGCTCGTCAACGAGGCGTACCACTGCGCGCGCCTCGACAACGTAGGCGAAGATCGCCTGGAACTGCTGCGCCGCTACATGGCGGACACGCAGGACTTCATGGCGCCTCCGCCTCCGCCGCCTCCGCCCGGTCCGCCGATGGACCCCATGGCGATGCCCCCTGGAGGCCCGATGCCTCCGCCCATGCAGCCTGGGATGCCTCCCGGGCCGATGCCTCCGCCTGACATGGCGATGCCCCCGGTGATGTGATGGACGTTCCCGAGACCGTCGACGCGAAGGACATTCAGCCGGTCACCACAAGCGCGCTGGAAGACGCGGCGCGCGAGGTGTTCGGCGAGCCCGAGGGGGCGCCTGCTGGCGAGCCCGAGAAGGCCGAAGAGCCCGCGAAGCCCGCCGAGAAGGCCGAGGACCCGCGCATCGCCTCGCGGCTGCTCGCGGCCAAGCGCGCCGAGCTGCGGTCCGCTCAGGAGCGCGCCGAGCTGAACAGCATCCGCGCCGACATCGAGCGGCAGAAGGCGGAGCTGGCGCAGTACGCGAAGCTCGCGGACCAGATCAAGGCCGCCAAGGGCTCGCCGTCCAAGCTCATGGAGCTGGCCGAGCTCGAGCCCAAGGCGTTCCTCGAGTCGCTCGCCAACGAGCACGAGCCGCAAGCCATCGCCCAGCGCGTCCGCACCGAGGTCCAGAGCGAGGTGGAGGCGCTTCGAAAGCAGGTTGCCGAACTCCAGGCGTCGCGTGAGCAAGAAGTTGCCGCGCTCAAGGCACAGCAGGCCGAGGCGCAGGTTGAGAGCGCGCAACGCGTGTTTCTCGACCACGTGGCGACGCAGGCCGACGCGTATCCGAATCTCGTGGAGGAATACACACCATCCGAGATTGCCAAAGAGGCGCTTGCTGTGGCGCGGAAGCACGGTCAAGATTACTTCACTCGCTTCGGCGAGTGGCCCGATGATTCCGTGATTGCCGAGTACCTGGAGGGCCAGGCAAAGGCACGAGCGGAAGAGCGGGCGGCATGGCGGGGCCGAATTGGTAAGCCCGCACCTCAGCCCGGTAAGGGCGATTCCAGCGGTGAGACTCGCAGCAGGCCAACGGTGAGGGCCGATAGTCCGCGCACGCTGACGTCGCGGGCTGCCAGCGCGAAAGCCACTCCTGCGCGCGAATGGTCGCAGGAAGACGCAGACGCGGAGGCTCTCCGTATTCTGGAGTCCGCCTACTCCTCAAAGCGAGCTGTGTAGCCGAGCGACGACACGCGAGCGCGGTGGCCAATGACCACCAGCCTCGGAGTCGTCCATGTCTCTCGATCTCACCGCACTTACCGCGGTTCTCAAGATTCAATACACCCAGAAGAAGGTCAACACCCTCGCTTACGACAAGAACCCGTTCTGGGCGATGGTCAAGAAGCGAACGGACTTCCTCGGCGTCAACAAGGTTGTCGCCATCCGCAACGGCCAGCCCCAGGGGCGAGGCGCTGACTTCACCACGGCGATCGCGAACGTCTCGCCGTCGGTCTACAACCGATTCACGGTCACGCGCGCTCGTGACTACGCGTTCGCGCGAGTCTTCGGAGAGGCGGTGGAGGCATCGGCCAAGGACGCCGGCAGCCTCCTCCAGGGGCTCAAGAACGAGATCGACGGCGCCATCTACACGGCGACTCGCTCGATCGCGATCAACCTCTTCGGCAACGGCGGTGGTGCGCGCGGGCAGATCGCCAGCGGTCAGGCAACCGCAACCGTCACGCTCACGCGTCCGGAGGACACGGTCAACTTTGAGGTCGGCATGTACCTCAAGACGTCGACCGCGGACGGTACGTCCGGCACGCTCAAGGCTGGCCGCGTGCAGGTCACCGGCGTCGACCGCGTCACCGGCACGGTCACCGCGTCCGGCAACTGGACAGCGGGCATCGCCACGGCGGCGGCGAACGACTTCATCTTCCAGGAAGGCGACAACGTCACCAACAACTCGATGATCGCGGGCCTCGGCGCCTGGATCCCGAGCACGACGCCGACATCAACGGCCTTCTTCGGTCTCGACCGCTCCACCGACCCGGTCCGCCTCGGCGGCGTCCGGTACACGGCCGGCTCGGGCGGGCCCATCGAGGAGATCCTGATCGACACCGCGGCGCTTCTCGTCCGCGAGGGTTCGCGGCCGGACACGGTCTTCATGAACCCGCTCGACTACGCCAACCTCGTGAAGGCGCTGAGCGGCAAGGTCATCTATGACCGCGCCACAAGCGTCGATATGCCGGACATCGGCTTTGAGGCGGTCAAGCTGATGGGCCCCGCGGGTCCGATGAAGATCCTCGCTGACCTGAACTGCCCGCGCGGCCGTGGGTACATGCTCCAGCTCGACACGTGGAACTTCGAAAGCCTCGGCGGCGCCCCGAAGATCCTGAACCTCGACGGCCAGGACATGCTCCGCGACGCCACGGCGGACGCGTACATCATCCGCGTCGGCTACTACGGCAACCTCACTTGCGAAGCGCCCGGCTGGAACGCCGTCTTTACCCTCTGAAAGGCGGTCCACCATGGCAAACCGCACTTTCTATCCCTCGTTCAGCTACGGGTCCGGCCGAGTCTTCCTGGACTTCGGCTTCGACACCAACAGCGCAGCCAACCCGCTCACCTCCACGCTTCGCGGCGTGGGGGTGGACACGGTGGCGTCTCTCGTCCGCTCGGGCGCGGGCGTCATCGTGGTCACGCTCAAAGACCCGTTCGTACAACTCATCAGGGGGGACGCCTTCCTTGATGACACTGCCAACGATGGCGCTTTCGCGACGCTCGGCAACGTCACGAGCGAGGGGACCAATACTGGCCTCTCGTTCACGGTCCGCACGCGCGCCGTCGCCGGCACGCTGACGGACTACGCGGCTCGACGTGTGGGCATCTCGCTTGTGCTCCGCAACGGGAGCTGGGGAACTCGCTGATGGCTTCGGCGAAGAAGCCCGCGCTGGCCCTTGTGGTCAGCGCGGGCAAGGACGACTCCAGCAAGGACATGGACGACTACGGCGCGCCACTCGACGAGCTCGCAGACGTCCTTGGCGTGGCGGACGACAAGCGCGAGGACTTCGCCGAGGCCTTCAAGGCCGCGTGCATGTCCTGCAAGTGATCTGACTGGAGGTACTCGGTGGCACGTTCGCGAACCTTGACGGCCATGATCTCCGACGTGCGCCAGCGCACGAATCAGGAGAGCTCTACGTTCGTTACGGACGCGGAGGTCACCGAGTATCTCAATCAGGAGATCGCCGAGCTTTACGCGCGCATCGTCCAGGCGCAGGGACCGGAGCACTACCGGAGCAGCGCGTCTGTTCCGGTGGTCTCCGGTACCGCGCTCTACGCGCTGCCGGCGGACTTCTTCCAGCTCCAGGCGCTCGAGGCGACGCTTGGCGGCATCACGGGGCGCCTGCGTCCCTTCATGCAGAGCGAGCACGCGCTACTCGCCAACGCGCAACCGTACGCGTGGTACTCGCCCATCCGGTACAGGGTCCAGGCGAACAACCTGGAGATTCTGCCGGCCACGCAGACCTTCAACGCGACGCTCTACTACACGCCCGCGCCACCTCGGCTCGTGAGCGGCGGCGACACGTTCGATGGCTTCGCTGGCTACGAGGTCGCGGCCATCTACGGCGCGTGCGCCACGGTGCTAGCCAAGGAAGAGAGCGATCCGGGCTTCTACATGGCCCAGCGGGACCGCATCTACACGCAAATTCAGAGCGTGGCCGCGCAGCGCGACGCCAACGAGCCGGAGCGTGTGCAGGATGTCACCACGCAGGCGTGGCCCTTCGGCGGAGTGTTCTGATGGCGGCGGCCAAGATTGCCTTCCGGCGCGTGCAGGATGGGACGTTCGCGACGGACCAGACGCAGCGGCTCGCGCAGCAGACCACGCAGCAGGTCAACGCGATCCCGTTCTCGCAAGGCGTGTGGGTCCGGAATGTCGTCATCGGCACCTCGAACACCACGATCAACCACGGGCTCGGCCGCGTGCCGCGCGGGTACATCGTGACGCGCATACAAAACAACGCCGTCGCGTTCTGCGAGTCTTTGCCGGCAAACCAGCCGAGCGACCAAAAACGTCAGTACGCCTTCATCGCGTCGGGCGCGCCCGTCACAGTGGACATCTGGTTCTTCTGATGCCCCTCGATCGCCAGCTGATCCAAACCGGGTTTTCGTTTGGCGTCCAAGAGGGCGTCGACCCGCATCACGTGCCGTTCGGTGTGCTGACGCGCGCCGAAAATATTCGTTGGTCCAAGTCCAACCGCATCGAGAAACGCTACGGGGTGTCGGCGCTCCCGACTGGAATTGTTGGCGGCGGCAGCATCACGAGTGGCGCGCGCCTGTTTGCGCGCGGAGGGGAACTCAACGTCATCAACGGTGCGAGCCTCTACAGCTACTCGTCTTACGGCTGGCGCAACCTCGGAGCGGTGCAGAACGTCGGCGTGACAACGCGCACGCTCGTCGACCAGGCGAGCGGCGTGTCTGTCGCGGACGTGTGTACGTACCAGGACGGGAGCGGCAACACGCTTGCGGCGGTTCTCTGGGCCACTGGCAACCCGCGCTCGGTGGCCATGGACGCGCGGGCGCAGTTTGCGGTGTACGACGTGGCGAGCGGCGCGACGGTGCTTGCTCCTACGCTGCTTGCTGGAGCCAACGCGTTCAACGTCGTTCGACTTGCTGTGGTCGGGTCGACGATCGTTATCCTCTACGTCGCGAACAATTCGGGAGGTCTGTCTATCGGAGGACACACGTTCAACACGTCGACGCTTGCCGTGTCCGGACCTACCACGATCGTCAGTAGCGCGGAGATGTCTGGAGGGTCGTCGTTCGACGCCACAAGCATCGGTGCTACCCAGTTCGCAATCGCGTACCTGCACAACTCTGGCAACACGCGCGTGCGTTCGTACGACACTAGCTTTGCGCTTCAAAACGCGTTCTCCGTAGCGTCGACGGCCGGGCATGTGTGTCTAGGCGGTGACTCGACGAACCTCTACTTTGGTCTTGGCGGGAATTTGCGCGTGCTAACGCCTTCGACGCTTGCGCTTGCGGCGGGGCCTACGCCCATCCCATCGTTCGCTTCGGCGGCGTTCTTCGGATTCGCTCCGCTGTCCAGCACGACGGCCATTGCGCTTTGGCGTGACGCGGTAGGCACGGTGAGAAACACCAACAGCCAAGTCGTCACGTCCGGCGCCGCGTTCACGGCGAGCACGCTTCGCTCAACGCAGGCAACGCTTCCAATGTCTCGCCCGTTCTTGCAGAACGGCGCTTGTTACGCGCTTGTCATTGACGACACATCTTCAACTTACGCGGGGCAAAATACGTATCTTGTCGAGTGCGAGTCCGCGACATCATCGTTTGCCGAACCTCACCGCTACGTGGCCAAGGTGGAGCACGCGATCGGCGGGGCGCTCGTGTTCTCGGCGCCCGGTGTCGGTGTCAGCGGATCGGGCTCGTCGTTCTACACGGTCGCGCCTTTTCTCAGCACAATCCCAAGTACTGCCAACTCATGGCTTCAGGGCCTCCGCATCGTGACCTTCACGACCGGGACGGCCATGCCAGCAGACACATGGCGCACGGTAATCTACGGACAGGACACGTACATCGCCGGTGGCTTCCTCGGCGTGTCCGATGGATTCCAGGTGTTCGATTACGGATTTGCGCGCGCTCCGGTTGTCGTAGCTGTCGCGACCGCTGCAACAGGCAGCATGGCTTCCGGCAATTACCTTTACGGGTACCATGCCGAGTTCAAGGCGAAGACAGGAACGCTCCACCGGAGCACGACGGTTCAGCGCACGGTCACAGGCGTCCCTGCTAGCGGGCGCGTGACCACGGACATCAGCTACCTCAACGTCACGGCGAAGAACCGGCGGGTCACTAACGGTATGTCTCCGGTGTCGCTGCCCACGTTTCGTAGCGTCGTCTCTGGCTCTACTCCGCAGCGGCTCACCATCGACCCGGCCGTCAACGCGACGACGGTGGACGTGCTCCAGTCGCTCCAGACCATCGCGGACACGCGCGCCGACGCCAGCATCGACGGCAGCGGGACCACGCTCGCCAGTCGGCCCGTGCAGTACACCGTGGGCGGCATCCTCGACGATGTGCAGCCGCCTGGGTCGCTCACGCTCGCGCTCCATCGCCAGCGACTTTGGTCGGTCGCGAATGACGGTCGGTCCATCTGGTACAGCAAGAGCTTCCTCGACGACGTGGGCACGGCGCCAGGCTTCAACGAGGCGTTCCGCATCACGACTGACGAGACGGTGACAGCGCTCGCGTCGATGGACGACAAGCTCATCATCTTTTCGCGCGATGGCATCTCGTATCTACTTGGGGACGGCCCCTCAGCCAACGGCACGCAAGGCGATTTCAGCGGCCCGAACAACATTCAGACCGACGTGGGGTGCACCAGCGCGCGATCCGTCGTGTCGATGCCGGACGGAGTCATGTTTGGGAGCGTCAAGGGCATTGCGCTCCTGACGCGCGGCCTCGAGGTCGTGTGGCTTGGTAGGCCCGTCCAGGATGTCCTCGCCAGCTTCCCGAACGTGACGAGCGCGGTTCTTGTGTCGCGACGCAACGAGGTCCGCTTCACGTGCAGCGACGCAGCGCGCACCTCGTCGCGTGTGCTCGTCTGGAACTACGTCGAGAAGCAGTGGAGCGTGTCGAGCTACATCGGAGGCGCGGCCATCGCGGACGCGTGTCTCTGGGATGACGCTTGGACGATGCTCACGACGGCGGGCGCGGTCTACGTTGAGACGGCGACAGACTGGACCGACGCAGGCACTTACGTGCCGATGTTGCTCGAGACGGCTTGGGTAAGCGCCTCCGGGCCGCTGGCATTCCAGGCAGTGCGCGAATTCCAGCTTGAAGGCGTATCGAATAGCAACCATGACTTGACGGTGGAGGTAGGCTTTGACTCGGAGTCTGCGTACACGCAGGCGCGCACGTTTCAGGCCGGTAGTGCGGTGACGGCTATTGGCGACTTTGAGGAGTGCACTATTGCGATCGGAACGCGTCGGAAGTGCAACCACATACGGTTTCGCATCTCGGACGCGACGCCGACAAATCCCGGGACGTATCCTATCGGCACCGGGCGAGGTCCAAGCTTCGACGCGATGGGAATTGAAGTCGGCATGAAACGCGGATTCGCCACGAATCCAGCCACGAAGAGGGGATGACATGGCAGACCCGACCCAGTACGCGGGCAACGCAACTGACGAGGCCAACCGCCTTGCGAGTACGGCGAACAACATGGCGGAGCGCCAGGCCGCACGCCAGAAGTGGATGGAGAACGACCGCCTTGCCAAGCAGGCACAGGGCGCGCGCGACAGCCAAAACGACGCGATGGGGCTTGCCCAGGCGGCGGCGTACGGCAACGCGCCGAGCGCCGCGCAGAGCCTCGGGCAGAACATGCTCGACCAGTCGCTACAGGCCCAGATGGCAGGCGCGGCGTCGGCTCGTGGCGGAGCTCTCGCGCAAGCAGCGGCGGCGAGAGGGGCCGCGCAACAGTCGGGCGTGATGCAGATGCAGGGCGCGAACCAGCTTGCGGCGATGCGCGCGCAGGAGATGGCGCAAGCTCGCGGCGACTACTCGCAGATGGCGGGGCAGATGCGCGGGCAGGACTTCCAGGCCCAGGGCCTCGCTCAGCAGAAGGTTGCATCGCAGACGCAGAATGAGCAGTTTCAGCGCTCGCTCAACCAACAGGCCCAGATGGGATATGAGGGCATGAGTCAGGGCGTATACGGCTCGCAGCTTGGCGCCAACATGGCCACCAAGCAGATGGAGTCCCAAGAGCGCCAGGCCGAGCTTCAGCGCCAGTGGCAGAGCCGCGAGAACGATCTCAGCTTCATGCGCGACCTCGGCGGCAAGGCAATTGGCGGCGCGCTGGGCGGGATCGGCTTCCTCTCCGATGCTCGCGCAAAGGTCCCGCTCGCGTCCGCTGACATGGCGTTTGCGGCTCCCGGTGGAGCCGTCTCGCCCGCAAAGGACGCGGGGCCTGGCCTCGGCTCGCTCGTTCTTCGCGGCGCTGGGTCGGCGATCTCTGGCCAGCCCATGATGGGCGGCGGCGGGCCTAAATCACTCGGTGAGGCCGCCATGGCGGGATTCGCCAACGCGAAGCCCGCGCCGCAGGCCCCGCAGATGGCTACGCCGGTCATCTCGGTGCGCCCGCTCGATCTGCCCAAGGCGCCTGTTTTCGATGTCCCGCAGGCCCCGCAACTCGCTGTCAGCGACATGACCGCGAAGGTACCCATGGGCTACTCCGACATGCGCGCGAAGAAGCCTGTCAGCGACGCCGAGGCCGCACGCCTTGTGGCCGCCGCTGACAAGGCGTTTGCGGGCACGGCGGCGGACCCCAAGGGCATGGGCAGCCTCGCCAGCGCGCTCTCGCAGATGCAGGCGCTCGGCAAGACCGCGCCGGCCATCGACGGAAGCCAGGGCCGCGCGCAGATGGCAGACGCCGCGCGCGCCATGCAGGCCAGCCCGTACGCGTACAAGCCCGGCATGGAGCCTCCGGAGCAGGAGCCCGGCGAGCCCAACGTGGGGCCGATGGCGCAAACCATGGCGCAAAACCCGGTTACCGCGACGGCCGTAAGGAAGGACCCTCGCAGCGGCCTGCTCATGATCGATCAAGGCAAGATGACCAAGGTTCTTGGTGGCGTGGTCGCAGACCAGCAGCAGCAGATCGACGGCCTTGCCGCCATGGTCGCGCAAAGGGGGCGCTGATGGACTACGAGGGGCTGTTTGACCTCGACACGGCGACGGCTGACGCGCTACGCGCGAAGTACGGCGGGGGCGGGGATGCCGTGGGCAGCATGGCGCCACCGGCGACGCAGGGCGGGATGCTGCCGCCCGGTATCGACCCCTCATGGCTCCAGGCTCCGGCGCCGAGGCCGACCGTCCAGGGCGTGTCTCACTCCGCGCCCGCACCGGCCGCCGCTCCTCCGCTCAGCGCTCCGCAGCAGGCGGGCGGCCTCTTCAACTACGCGGCCACGCTCAAGCCTGACGCGCAGCCCACCGCAAGCGCCGCACCCGCGCCCGCTCCGCAGGCTCCTCCGACGATGGGCGGCGGCGGTCCGGTGACGATCCCGGGGCACTGGTCGGATGACAAGAGCGAGCAGACCGTCACGCGCACGGGCGACCCTGCCGCGCTCGAGGCCATCGCGGCCAAGAACGACTCTGCGCAAGGCTACGGCCAGTCAGCAGCCGACAGCGCATACCAGGCGCAGGCGCTCGGCATCGGCCTCGACCAGCGCCAAGCGGAGATGCAGCAGCAGGAGGCGCGCACCTACGAGGCCATGGCGGCGCGCAACGCGGTGGAGCGCCAGCAGTACGTGCAGCAGTCGCGCGTGCGTCTCCAGGAGATGAGCGACAACCTCGCGAAGGACCCGAGCAAGGAATACTGGGCGAAGAAGAGCGACGGTGACAAGGCGCTGTCTTTCTTCTCCGTGCTCCTAGGCGGCATCGGCGCGGGCATCACAGGCGGACCAAACCTCGCGGCGCAGAAGATTGAGAACGAGATCAATCGAGGTGTCGCCGCCCAGGAGAAGGCGTATGGCCGCCAGCAGAACATCTACCAGGAGATGCTTGCCGAGTTCGGGGACCGCGCCACGGCCATCCAGGCCATGAAGGTCGCGAGCTACGACAAGGTGGCCCAGCAGCTCGCTCCGCTCCGCGCGAGCGCCAAGAGCATGGATGCCAAGGCCCGCTACGAGCAGGGCATGGCGGCGCTCATGGAGAAGCGCGCCAAGGAAGATGCCGAGCTCCAAAAGCTGCTCGGCGCGAAGTACGAGGAGAAGTCCTCGCAGAAGTACAAGGACGCGCAGGTCATCGGCGGAGCCGTGACGAAGCCGCTCGACAACACGGCGACGCTCTCGGACGGCACCTCGGTCCAGTTCCAGAACAGCGAGCAGGGCAACAAGGCGGTCGAGAAGTTCCAGGCACACGCCAAGGTGCAGGCACTCTACAACACCGCCAAGCAGCTCCGCGCGAAGACCGCCGAGGCCGCGCCGGGCTCCGCTGAGCACGAGGCCGCACACCGGCAGCTCGAGAAGATCGCCTCTGACATCATCTACGAAGAGTCGATGGCTCGCGGTCAGGGCGTCGTGAAGGAAGACGAGATGAGGCGCGGGCTCGAGACGTCGCCAATCCTTGCCGGCGTCGGTTCGCGCGGGCTCTTGGGCTATACATCCAAAATCAACCCATGGACGTCGCGCGACTTTGCGGCGGGCAACAAGGGTATCGACGCCGCGCTCCAGCAGTCCGAGACCGAACAGCGTGCGCTCGTGAAGGCCTCAGGCGGACGCATCATCAACCGCGGGTACGCCAGGGACGTGGCCGGCAAGATCACGCCAACGGGTGAGTACACCGGGCAGGACCTCAAGCCCGACCAGCAGCTTGCGCCCGAGGGTTTCAGGCCTCTCGACAGCCGCAAGGACATCGCCAAGGCAGCGCGCAGGCTCGCGGATGTCACGCCAATGGCCCCGATGAGGAAGAAGTGAGCGACGTCGCGGTCAGGCTGCCAGACGGCACGGCGGGCACGGTCCCCGCCTCGCAGGTATCGCAGCTGCCCGAGGGCTCCATGCCCATGTCGGCGGCCGAGGTGGCGGCCGAGAAGAAGGCGATCGCCCTCGACAAGAAGTACGAGTTGAAGGGCGGCAACCTCTCGCGCGCCGTCGCCGGTCGCGCGGGTGCGTTCGCCGTTGGCGCGGCGAGTGTCCCCACGCTGGGCCTGTCGACCTACCTCGCGTCCGAGTACGGCGGGCGAGACTTCCTGAACGACGTTCGCGACTCTCCGACCCTTGAGGGGTGGAAGACCGGCGGCGAAGTCGGAGGCACGCTCGCCCTAGCGGCCGCGACAGGAGGTGTTGGCGCAGCAGCAGAAGGGGCAATCGCCACTGAGCTTGGCGGAAGCGCTCTAGCTCGCGTCGGCGCGGCTGGCGCGCGTGGCTTTGCCGAGGGCGCGATCCAAGGCGTCGGCTCCGCCATCAGCGAGAGCAGCCTCAAGAACACGGACCTTACCGGGCAAGCCCTCATCGCAGCGGGCCTCACGGGCGGCGGCGTAGGATTAGGCCTCGGCGCTGGCCTCGCTGGCCTCGGCGCGGGCATCAGCAAGCTCCGCGCACCCAAGGCCGTGGCGCCCACCGCGGAGGCGTACGAGACGCTTGCTGCTGGCGCGTACCGCACGCCCGCGCCGGGTGTCGGCCAGGCCCTCCGCGAAGAGGTCGAAGCCGGCGCAGGCAAGGCGACGAAGGGCGCCGCGCGTACCAGCATCGAGGAGACCGCGCCGAGCGTCGAGGTCAACATCGGGCCTGCGAAGCAACGCACCGTGTTTGACCAGGGCGCAGACGCCATCGCGGCCAACCCGCTCGTGAAGGCCGAGGACAAGGCCTTGCTCCCGTCCGTCTGGGAACGCCGCGCCTCGGTGCTCCAGAACGAAGAGGAGACGCTTCAGAACGCGACGCGGAAAGTTGCCAAAGCGCTCGACGAGGAGCTAGCGGCAGGGCGCAAGGTCGACATGGAGAGCTTTGGCGACGCCAAGGTCTCCCACATGGCGAAAAAGGTTGATGCCGCCAAGTTTGACGACCAGATGGGCGCCGCCGTCGACTGGCTTACGAGAGCAAACGAGACCGTCTCCGTGCTCCGGAGCGACTTGACGTCTGGCTTTGGTCCGACCGCAGCAAAAGAGTGGGACGCCTACATCCGAAAGATTGCCGGCGCTCAGTCGTCGATTGAACTGCACACCACGCTCGACAACCTGAAGCGCTGGGTTGGCAAAGAGGCCGCTTTCGGGCGCCGCGCATCTTCGATCGCAGATCGCGAGTTCGAAAAGCTCTACAAAGGCGACGCGGGTCTAATGGGACTCCTCGAGTCCGAAGTCTGGGGCGAGGCCGCCGCCAAGGCACAGAAACAGGTGAACGCCGCTACGACTCGCTTCCTGGACGAAGGCGAGCTGATGCGGAAAAAGTTCACGACTCCGCTTGGAAGTGACGGCGGGCGGCCCCGCTACCGGGCGGACCCCGCCGCTCTTTCCGCTCACTTCGGGCGACTTACCGACGTTGCGGCGGACCTGGAATCCGAGGGAGTGCGCGGGTACATCGCGGCGCGTCGCGACATGTACGACGCGCTAAACAGCAACTACACGTTCGGAGAGTCGACCGCCAAGGAGGTCCAGCGCGCAAAGGGCGCGCTTGCCACCATTAGCGACACGTACGAGGCCGCGGTGAAAGACGCCGCGCTGGTCAACCAGGTCAAGAAGGCCCTGGAGTCCGAGCGCGCACGCAGCATCGGCGGGCTAGCCGGCGCCGTCCTCGACACTGCGACGAAGCCGTACACCACGATGCAGCGGCTCGCGTCGCTGGAGCAGCAGACGCAGAACGTCGTGGTCAAGATCACGGGCGGTACGCGCAAGCTCGTTGCCGAGGCCGAGCCCGCAGCAGCAGCGGTCGGCAAGCCCACGCTGTCGGCCCCCAGGCGCACCGGGCCGGGGTTCTTCTCGCAGCTCCTCGACAGCGCCAAGCCCGTAGGCGAGGCCGCCAAGACCGGCGCGACCATGGTGGCAGGGCGCGCGGCGTCCGACTACGAGCGCCGGGCCGAGCAACTGAACCGCCTCAAGTCCGACCCGGAAGGCATCGCAAACCGCGTTGGCGGCGCGCTCGGGCCCAACTCGACGGCCGCCCCGAAGGCCACCGCGGTGGCAACGGCGACCGCCCTCCGGGGCATCGAGTTCCTGGCCGAGAAGATGCCACCGGGCAGGACTGACCCCTACAGCGCGCAGCCGATGCTTGAGCGTCCGCGCATCAGCGACGCCGAGGCGTCCAAGTTCCGGCGCTTTCTGGCGGCGGCGGATGACCCCACCATCGTGCTCGACGAGGCAGCAAAGGGCACCCTCACGCGCGAGCATGTCGAGGCCGTCAAGGCCATATATCCCGCTCTCTACGAGGAGATGCAG
>JBILFF010000047.1:0-15755 GCA_044351695.1 Bdellovibrionota bacterium | reverse complement strand
CTCCGCACTAAAGCGCTTCAAGAAGTGCTCGACGAGCAATGGAATATCTTCTTTTCGCTCTCGGAGGGGAGGAAGATGAATGGGTAACACGTTCAGGCGATAGTAAAGGTCCTCTCTAAAAGTTCCTTTTTTAATCGCATCAGCCAGATCCTTCAGAGTCGCCGTGATCAAACGCACATCGATTTTAATCGAGCTATTTGATCCCACTCGACGAATCTCTTCTTCTTGAATCGCTCTCAAGAGTTTCACTTGAAGAGCTACTGGTAGATCGCCCACCTCATCCAAGAAGAGCGTCCCACCATCCGCTTCTTCAAACAGTCCTCGCTTATCTTTTGCGGCTCCCGTAAACGAGCCCTTCATGTAACCAAACAATTCACTCTCAAGAAGAGTCTCGGGAATCGCAGAACAGTTGATCGCAATAAAAGGCTTGTTGGCTCTGGGTGAGTTAAAATGAATGGCACGCGCAATCAGCTCTTTTCCTGAACCACTTTCTCCCGTAATCAAAACGGTCGTTTTATAGTCGGCGATCTTTCGAATGGTATCAAAGATCTCGAGCATGCGAGGCGAGCGCGCGATGATATTGTTGAATGAGGTTTGCTGACCCAAGACACGCTTCAAATTTTGATTCTCAAACATCAACGCTTCTTGCTGAGTCAGTCTCTGTAAACGAAGCAAAATCTCATCGGCCTTAAACGGCTTACTCACATAGTCGTAAGCCCCCTTCTTCATGGCCTCAATCGCCGTATCGACATTTCCAAAAGCCGACATCATGATGACCGGAGTTTCTCTTTTGATTCCCTTGGATGACTCCAGAAAACTAAGCCCATCCATCTCAGGCATTCGAATATCACAAAGCACTAAATCGTAATCATTGTGTCGAACCTTATCGAGGCCCTCTCGACCATTCTGAGCCGTATCGATTTGGTATCCCTCTCTCTCAAGCAAAACGGAGAGCATGTGGCGCATACCGCCCTCGTCATCTACGATCAAAACTTTGCGTTTAGCGCTTCCACTCGACGTTACTAATCCCATCGGGACCCCTCCTCACGACAATGGGCTGTGAATTCTTTTCTAAGAAATCTTTAGCCCTGTACAAATTTTATATTAACGCTTTGCGCAACACAACGGGGGCTCAAATCTAAGCTTTCTAAGCACTTAGAAGATTTAACCGACATCGCGGGGCAGAAAGATCGAGAAAGAGCTGCCGTAACCTCGAGCGCTTTGCACCACGATCGTGCCCCGAAAACTTTCGATGATGGACTTAGCGACGTAGAGTCCTAAACCAGTTCCCTTACCTGTATCTTTAGTCGTAAAGAAGGGCTCAAATAATTTACCCTTATCCTCCTCAGAAATTCCGATGCCATTATCTACAATACTCACCACCCAATAGGTTTGTGGCTTCAATGCTCGAACAGTAGAGAGATCCAAAAGACCATCCTCATTATCCTTCTCGACGATGGACTCCATCGATGCCAGTCTGCGCAGATTTACTTTGATGGTGATCTTTCCTTGGTGATGAGGGCCCTTCGCCTCTATGGCATGCTTGGCATTAATCAGCATGTTCAAACAGACTTGAATGAGCTGATCTTTTTCTGCGAGCACCTCGGCATGAAGATCTGCTATTTCAAAAGATACTTCGATCGAGTCTGGAATGTGGGCCAGCTCAACACTTCGCCGCAAAATCGGCTCCACGCGTGTGTGGCGTATTCGATCTTGAGGTGGACGCGCTTGCTGGAGCAAGGCACGAATAATCTTACTGATACGGTTCGTCTCGGCTTCGATTCGGTCACAAAGATCGACATCTTCTGGCGTAATCCGCTGAGGATTCTGAATCGCCCGTCGCAAAATATCGACATACCCAGAAATCGCACCCAAAGGATTTCCGACCTCATGAGCGACGCCAGCCGCCAAACGCCCCACCGAGGCTAGTTTTTCAATTTGTAGCTGCTCATTTTTACTGACCTCAAGATCCTCGTTGGCACGCTGCAAGGACTGGATCGTCAAAACAAGTTTTTTCTCTTTCTCTTCAATCTTGCTCGCCATTTCATTCAGGGCCTCACCGATCTCGCCCAGCTCATCGCGCCGCTGTACATGCACACGAGCCGACCAATCCTCGCGCAAAAAGCTTCCGGCCGTGGCCGATAAATTCTCAAGAGGTATCAAAATGTGCTTTCGAAGCAATAGTCGATAACCAATCAAAACCGAAATGATCGATATCAAAATAGCAAAGAGCAACACCCAATATTTACTTCCACTCAGCAAAGACTCGATTCTCTGATCATGCCAAACGTATCGCAGAGCAACTCCTGAATCGCTCTTCACATTCATCTCGATACCCGCGAAGGTCGATAAAATTCCGAGATAGGATCGATAAATCCTCTTGAAGGACTCTTCATCGGCGGCATCTGCGGCCACAATAGAAAGCGTCACCGCTTCATTGATAAAACCACTTTTTGCAAGTGTTTCTGAATATGTTTCGGATAGGTCGTGCTCGACTCCTAAAGCCGTTGATTGCAAAAAGTCCCGGAATTCAGGCTGAGTGATCAGCTGCCTGTGAAGAGCGCTTAGACTCTGCTCAATATATGGACTCACCTCCGGCAACAATCGAAGGCGCAGACTCACCAAAAAAACCCCAGAACAAAGAATGGCTGCACAAAACGAGAGCAAACTGAGATCAAAAATAAGCTCTCGTCGAAGCGAATAGGGCTTTTTCACAATTTAAAACCTCTCCATATAACTGATCAGAGAAAAGCCCAACGAATGAACAAAAGCCCCCGCTGCCAAAAACGGTCCAAAAGGAAGCGGATACTTTCGAGATTTTCCGAAAATCAAAATCAGAATCAGTCCAAAAACGGCCCCGACCAATGAGGCGAAAAACATGGTCGTCACCACACCCTCCCATCCCAGGACTGCTCCAATCAAACCCATGAATTTTACATCGCCTCCCCCCAATCCCTCATCGCCCATCACCAGAAAATAGCCGCGACTCAATACAAAAAATAAAAGATAGCCCACAGCAGAGCCGATCAAACTTTCAACAAAGCTCACAGGAAACTCTACAGAGATTGCTGAAATCATTAAGGCCACCCCCCAAGCTCCCAAACTCAGACTGTCAGGAATAATTCGAAGATCAATGTCGATTAAGGATGCAGCAAGCAAAAGAGCAGCAAAGGCCATGAGAATGGCCGAGAGAATATTGAACCCTACAAAGTACCACACAAGCAAAAAGAGAAGAGGCGTCAGGAGCTCCACTCCAAAATAGCGGACTGAGTAAGGCGCGCCGCAAGCGCCGCACCTGCCTCGCAAACAGAGGTAACTGATTAAAGGAATGTTTTGCACGATCGAAAGAGGGGTTCGACAGGTCCCGCAACGAGAGCTCGGAGCGATAACAGATTTTCCGCGGGGCAACCGATAGATGACGACATTCAAAAAGCTACCCACACAAATGCCCACAAAAGAAATCAAAACGACTTGTTGCAGCGATCCAAAGTCATCAAACATTATTTAAAGTCTCGCCGCTCAAAAGTAATTGCTGACACAAGCAAACAAACCGCCATCAAGCTCACAGCGTAAAGGATCGGCCCCCAAAAGTCTTCGATATATATCGGAAGCCCATGCACCACCTCCGTTCTCAAATTAAAACTCTCGAGATCAAAAATTTTTTGAACTCCCGTGGCAAAGAATCTGAAAAGCTCACTCTGACTTCTTTCGCCAAATTGACCTAACTCATAAGAAACACGGCCAATCAGAAAAATTCCAAAAGTAAAAAATCCGCTCAAGAAGGGGCTCGAAAAGCTCGAAAAAACTAAACCTAGGCCAGCCACAACTAAGAGCTCAAAATAAATCAGCACGATAGCCGGTAAAATTTTTATATCGATCTGAAACTCTAAAAGACTCGTGAGGATTAACAAAAAGAAGGTCATCAAAACAACCGTCGCACCCAAGACAAGGGCCATCCCCAAAAATTTGCCCAGAACAATCTCAAATCGCCGGATGGGCTTACTGATAATGGTATAAACTGTTCTCTGCTGAAGCTCTTTAAACAAAGTATTTACACTTAAGTAAATGGCCACAAAGACCCCCATCAAAGAGATCGTGCCCATACCAAGATCTTTCACCACTTTGACATCTTGATGCAGGCTCACTTGACCCAAAAAGTAACTAAAAACAATCAAAAGAAGAGCAAAACCCAACCCGATATAAAGGACTCGGTTGTGACGAGCTTCTTCAAAAACATTTCGGGCGATGACCAGCACCGCTAGAGGCTTCATACTCTCGACCTCAACTCTCCTACTTGCTGGACAAAGAGATCTTCAAGATTGGCTTGGCGATGAGTGAGACTTTGAAGCATGCCCCCGGCTTGTAGCCCGCTCTGAACTTCAGCACTTAAGCGTCGCTCAAAATCTTTTTGTGCCTCGTCCGATCGAGGCAACAGACGCGTATGAATATAGCCTAAGTGTTGTCGAAAGCCCGGATCTCGGGCCTGAATCCAATTGAAAAAGCTTTCTTTTTCAGGAAGCCAAACGAACTCAGCAAATTGACTCTCGAGTGGGACCAACTCTCTCAAAGCTCCACAACTTAATAGCCTGCCTAAATTCATGATGGCCACTCGATCACAGATTGCCTCGACATCTGCCAAGATATGCGTTGAGAAAAAAACCGTTTTTCCAGCCGCGCGTAACTTGATCATCAAATCTCGAACCTCTTTTCGACCGAGAGGGTCGAGACCCGTCATAGGCTCATCTAAAATGACGAGATCGGGATCATGTAAAATCGCTTGAGCGATGCCAATCCGCTGCAACATCCCCTTCGAAAAACTTCGGAGTCGCATCTCCTCGGTCCCCTTCATTCCCACCATCTCAAGCACCTCGGGCATTCGCCGCTGCAGAGTCTCCAGGCTCAACCCATTCAGCTGTCCATGGAATCTTAAAAATTCAGTGGCTGTCAGATATTCGTAAAAATAAGGATTCTCTGGCAGAAATCCAATGCGTCGCTTTGCCTCACGAGATCCTACAGGCTCACCTAACAATTCGGCTCGGCCGCTATCGGCATGAATAATTCCTAAAACGATTTTGATCGTGGTGCTCTTTCCGGCTCCATTGGGTCCCAAAAAACCGAAAATCTCACCACGATTTACATGAAAACTGACGTTGTCTAAGACCTTTCGTCGCTTCGACCAAAAATGCTGACGAAAGCTTTTCTCTAGAGCCTCCACGCGCAAAACGACTGAAGGACCTTCCATCGATTCGACTTTTGACTGCTGAGTAATCAGACCCCTGCCTCCCATCGCTTGAGCTTAGCGAAAAGGCCCACTAGCTTTCAAGGCTCAAGGCCCGCTAAGCTATGTTGTGGTGAAAGCGGCCCCCAAGGTGTCCTGGCGTCAGAAGATCTCTGCACCAGCACAAAAAGTGTTTTTAAGCATTCCCCTTCTTCTACCTCTTTTTTGGTTACTCCACTGGGATACGGTTTGGACAGGAAGTTGGCAGCAGGGCTTCGCTCCCCTGCAGACAAAGATTTTTGAGGAGCTGATTTCTTTTCTGGGCAATTATCGCCCCCTCATTCCGAGCATAAGCGCTCCCCTTATTCTCTTTGTTCTAAGTTTTGCAGGGCTTGCCGCGCTTTGGGCGGTGGCCTGGCTTTTATTAAGGAGCTTTAATCGCACCCCCTGGCTTACGGCCACTTTTCTGGCACTCTACATTGCTTTTGTCTTTCCTCTGGCCGCACCTGGAACCCACTCCGAAAGAATTTTTGAATCTCTTTATTTTGTCTTTTTTCTCTGGATAGTGACACGCGAGCCGATCCGATTTTCACTGTTGATGGCAGTGATTCTTTTAGGAGGCTTTGTGGCATTCATCACTAAAGCTTACTCCGTTTTCTATTTTTGGGTGATCTTGTCGGTTGTTTTTGCTGAGAGCCTTCGCTTTATTTTTGTTGATCTTCTAAGGACGTCAAAAGCGGATCGACTTAGACGGGGTCGACTCAGTCTTCGAGTCCTCAGCTATTTGGCCCTCGCGCTGGCCGTTTATTTTTTAATGCGTCAACATCCGGTCTCCACGGCAGAAATTGTACCCAGCTCGAAGCTTTGGCTGATTGTACTGAGCTCTGCCCTCTGTCTTTGCTTGAGTGCTTTGCAAACTTGGCGAACCAGCCTGTGGCTGCGTCTCGGAAGCCTTCCTTTTGTACTCTTTTTCGATCACCAAGCAGAGCTCTTCGTTGTTCTTCTTCTGGCTTGGCTGATGATCGAAACTCTACGTGTGATTCAGCACGAGAAAATAAAAATTATACCGCCAGCATGGCTGCGAATCAGTCTCTATTCCATCAGCCTAATCCTGAGTTGTTTATGGACTGCACAACACGTCAAAGACTTCAAATGGTCTAGAGAGCTAGAGCCAGAGTGGGTCTCGACGATTAAAATGATCAATGAACAAAGTCAGGACCCAAGCAAAGGATTTTTAATCTTGGGCAATTCGCTACCACTTCTTTCTCTTTTCGTGAGATTCCCTTTAGTAGAGAATCTACCGATTCATCTCGAGACCTCTGAGATGGAGTTGTTGCAAATCTTGAAGCAAGAAAACCTTCAAGCGATTTTGATCGATCGCGAGTATCTCAGGCGTTTTTGGGCCGCGAATCTAAGTAGTGGCGGTGACCCCAATCGAATCAACAAGTCTGTTTTTTCTCGACTGCTGCTGCATCAGGGCCAAGCGGTAAAGACAGAAACTCTTGAGCTTCCGGAGATCGAAAAGTTTAGACTACGTGAAAGCTCGCTTCGTCATATTGTTTGGATAGAGCCCAAGGTTTGATGATGACTGTATTTGAAAAATCGATGTTTACAGAGGCCCTCAAAACTGACGCGGCAGCTCTTTTGGCTCAAAAAGTTTTGCGAGTTCATACCGACTCCCGGAGCACGCAGGCGGGGGATCTCTTTTTTGCGATCTCGGGAGATCGTTTTGATGGGCACCAATTCGTTGCCAACGCCCTTGAAAAAGGGGCCGTAGCTGCTGTTATCCAAAGGGATAGGGCTCATCTCCTCAAAATATCTCAGGCCGATCCACGACTCATCGTTGTAGAAAATTCTCTAGCTGCTTTGCGGGAACTGGCCCGACTTTATCGGCTCAGCTTAGAAATCCCAGTAATTGCGATTGGTGGAAGCAATGGAAAGACGACCACTAAGGAGCTTACCCACTTTGCCCTGGAATTGTTTCATGGACCTCGCGCTGTTTTTAAAACCAAGAAGTCCGAGAACTCGATTCTGGGGATCGCCCTGAGTCTACTGCAGATTCGCCAAGAAAAAATGGCGGTGATTGAAGTCGGGATTGATGAGCCGGGTTGGATGGATCAGCATCTCGAGATTGTGCAGCCCACACACGGGCTCATCACTACGATTCACGAAGAACATCTTGAGAAGCTAAAAAATATTGAAATTGTGGCTCAAGAGGAACTCAAACTTCTTCAGTTTTTAAAATCGCATCAAGGGGGGTTCGCCGCAAATCTCGACTCCCCATGGATCAAGTCACAAAGTTTTCCGGATCAATTTCTGACCTACTCCTTGCAAACAACCGCCCATTTAGAGGCTCGCTATCGGCCACCCAACACCCTTCAAGTCTTTGGTTTAGAGATGCGCTATCCACTTCCTGGCCTTCACAACGCACAAAATCTTTTGGCGGCCATCAGCATCACCCGGCTGCTTCATCCTGAACTTAGACTCGAAGATTTAGTAGAGCTGAGGCAAGCGCTACCAAGCTTTAGAGGCGAGGACCACCGCAGTCTTTGGCTTGAGTCTGCTCGCGGAGTTAAAGTTTTTGACGATTGCTACAATGCCAACCCGATCAGCATGGAGAGCGCTCTTCAGACTTTTGTAGAGATCGCAGCCGGTCATCCCATGATTGCTGTTCTAGGCGATATGCGTGAACTCGGGGAGTCCGCGCTCACCGCCCACCAACGGATTATTAATCTCGCGGGGGTGATGGGTTTTCAGCATATCTTTCTTCATGGGCCGGAGTTCATTCGTGCAGCGGAATCACTTTTAATCGTCCCCGAGGGCGTACAAATTTTTGAGCGAATAGAGCATTTGACCGAAGAGCTGGACAGGGTTCTTCAGCCTGGCCATGCCATTTTGCTGAAGGGATCGAGAGGAATGAAAATGGAACGCGTTCTCGATGCTTTTGAAGATCTTTAAGCGGAGGTTTTTCTAGCCTCCATACCGTGAGCATCGCTAATCTCGGGCAGTGAGCTTGATTCTTGTCGGCTTATTTTCAGCTTTCATCGGCAGCCTCGTAGGCCTAGGAGGTGGCTTCATCTTGGTGCCCATCCTTAATCTCTTGATGGGCTTTAGCATGAAGGACTCCATCTTTCTGAGTCTGGCGGCTGTGTTTTTTCTAAGTGTTTTGCAGAATATAATGAATCAAGAATTGATTATGCAAAGCAGAAAAGAGCTTCTACGTCTGAGCTTTTTTGCTGTGATCGGCTCAATTTTAGCGGCATGGATTGGAGCGCGAAGTCCGGATCTGATCCTTTCAGTCAGCTTTGGGATTTTTTTGATCGTCTTTGGAATCTTTTTTTTGCGCTCTTCGGATCAATGGCTCTCGCAAATTCCGTCAAAGGCACGATCAAGAGCGTCGGGTTTTCTAATGACTTTTGCCGGTATCACGTCGGGTTTTTTTGGAATCGGTGGCGGCATCATCACGGTGCCCGTTCTTCACTACTTGCATTTAAAAAGCATGCAAGAATCTGCGAAGCTCTCCTTTTTTGTGCAGTTTTTTGCCACTGGCACGGGACTTTTAGTTTATTTTCACTCGCGACGTGATGTGCTGAGTGCACTTCCGCCCAGCGTCCTTATTTTCTTGCTGCTCGGATCTTTTGCGGGCTTCATACTGTCTCGAAAGATCAAGCTCAAAGACGATCGCATCAAGAAGCTATTTGCAACTCTGATTATGCTCGTTGGCCTCTGGAAGATTATCGACCATCTTTGGATGCGTTAGAAGAATCCTTAGCTGGCCTCTCCCACAAAACCTCTTCGCATCATGTTCTCACTCGAGAGTCTGGGCTCTAAAAACTGAAGAAGATAGTCAGGCCCACCCGCTTTGCTTCCGACTCCTGATAACTTGAAGCCCCCAAAAGGATGGCGCTGAACAACCGCTCCAGTAATGGCTCGATTAATATAGAGATTTCCAACCTCCATTCGCTCTTTTGCCCGTTGGATATGAGACGGACTTCGCGAAAAGATTCCGCCGGTCAGAGCGTATCGAACTGAATTCACATCTTCTAAAGCCTCATCCAGGTTCGAAAACTTTTTCACACAAACAACGGGCCCAAAAATCTCGTTTTGAAACAAGGGCTCATGGCGATCGGTGCACTCAAAAATAGTCGCCGGGACATAGTAACCATTCGTCGGAAGTCCTGTTTGCTGAAACAAGAGCTTCATGCGAGTTGCGCCCTCTTGAATGGTCTTCAGAATTCTTTTTTGTGCTGTCTCGTCGATCACGGGGCCCATTTGAAATTCAGGATTATCGGACACACCCACACGCAAAGATTTGGCTGCCTCTACAAATCGAGGCACAAAACTATCGTAAATCTTAGAGTGCACCAGCAAACGACTCAAGGCGGAGCATTTTTGTCCCTGAAAACCAAAGGAACTATGAATGGCAGCTTGCAGCGCCTCATCCATATCAGCATCCTCATCGATAATCAGAGCATTTTTGCCGCCCATCTCTGCGATCACTTTTTTGACACCGCGCTGTTTAGGGCCGGGCTTTTTGGCCGTGCTTTCAAGAATCGAAAGGCCGACCTCTGCAGATCCCGTAAACACAATGATGTCCACACGCTCATCATTTGTAAGAACAGGTCCCACTTCTTCACCCTTTCCAGGCAAAAAGTAGAAAACATTTTCAGGAAAGCCTGCCGCTTTCAATCCTTGAGCTAAGAGGGCTGCAATCACGGTCGACTGCTCGGCAGGCTTGAAGATACACGTGCTGCCCGCAACCAAAGAAGCCACGGTCATTCCTGTCAGAATCGCTAGCGGAAAGTTCCAGGGAGCGATCACCACTGAGACGCCCTTGGGATGATAGGTCAAAAGATTGAGCTCGCCCGCTACATTTTGAGTTTGAATCGGCTTCTGAAGTCTCAGCATCTCCCTCGCGTAGTATCGACAAAAATCGATCGCTTCACAGGTATCCGCATCGGCCTCTCGCCAATTTTTTCCTACTTCATAAACCATCCAAGCCGAAAGTTCGCAGCGACGTTCCTCCATCCAATCTGCAAGTTTCTCGAGCATACGCGCTCTTTCTGCAGCGGGTGTGTGCTTCCAAAAATGAGAAGCTTCATACACAGTGGTGAGAGCTTTTTTTGCCTCTTCACGATCGGCATACTCGACATATCCGATGACTTCATCGGCGCGAGAGGGATTCACACTCGCGTGACATCGATCATTTTTTGAAAACAGCTCTCCCGACTTCAAGCGATAGGCTCGACCAAGCTCTCCTTTGACTTTTTGAAGGGCCTTCTCCATTCGAGCCCGATCCTCTGCTAAAGAGAAATTCATCAAGCTAGCGTTTTGAAAAGGCGACAACACGAGATCTGAGTGATGAGTATTCATAAATTTCCTTTCACCATGATGAATTCGCGGGGTTTTTCAACAACTCTCGAACCCCGCGCTTATCTAGAAAACTTTGTTTTAAGAAGGAGTCATTAGCCGTATTCTCGAGCAAGCGACGGACTAAGTACGAAAGGCCGGGCAACATTTCACCGACCGGACAGTATTCGCGAAAGCGAATCCCCTTCTCCACAAAAGCTTTTCGAAAAGCTCCCGACATGCCGTACAGCATCTGAACTTCCATCGCATTTTTCGGCAATCCCAACCGCTCCGAAAGAGCTAAACAGTAAGAGAGACTGCGCACATTGTGTGAGCCCGCCGCAAGCTCTATCTGTGGAAAGGCAGACAGCAAAATTTGTGCGCAGCGCTCATAAGAAACATCTGACTGAAATTTTTTTTCAAAAACCGGAATCTGCCAACCGTTCTGCTGAGCCACAACGGTTTCGTAATCCCAGTACGCTCCCTTCACGAGCCGAATGGTAAAAGGCGTCGCTCTCTGTTTGGCAAACTCCACCCACTCACGGGCATCTTGCTCGGCGCACTTCAGATAAGCCTGAACCACGATTCCTAAATGTCGATACGAGCGGAACTCAGGCAGCATTAAAATTCTGCGAAAAAGTTCATTGGTCATCTCTCGATAGGAAAACTGTTCCATATCGAAATTAATAAAAATATTGTACTTCATCGCCTTCAAAAGCAGGGGTGTAAGTCTCTCTTGGAGACGCTGAAGCGTGGATTCCCAAGAAAGCGGGTCGGGCAAAGCATCAAGAGCACTGATTTTGATCGATAAATTTACTTTGGGAATAGGCCCCAGAGGTGAAGAGTCAATCAAGGGCTGCTCGCTCCATGACTGAGAGCGCGCGCCCAAACCATCTAGCAGCTCGTCGTACAGCCCACGATATTCAGCAGCTTCTTTTTCGGACAAAACCGCTTCTCCAAGAATATCCAGCGTGAAAGCAACAGACTGCTGACGAAGGCACCTCAGCAGAATTTCGCCCAACGATAAAATTCGCAGCCATCTGCTTAACCTGCTGGTCTGCGATCTGAGTCACCAAGCCTTGAACGGGCGTCTTGAGTAAAGCCGTCGTCGTCCTAAAAAACCACGGCCAGGCTCGCGACTGATTGCCCTCTGGAGCCGATAGGTACTCTA
Organism: Bdellovibrionota bacterium; assembly: GCA_044351695.1. Classification (GTDB taxonomy): domain Bacteria; phylum Bdellovibrionota; class UBA2394; order UBA2394; family UBA2394; genus JBILFF01. The sequence continues at coordinate 4,017 of JBILFF010000047.1, read as the reverse complement.
ATAAATGAGCGCACTTAGACTCTTGTGAGCTCAAAACGGGAAGCACATCCACAAAACGAAACAACTGCGTCTTCACTCGCGGATCGCGAGTCGTCCATTCCATCATTCTTGTTTGCCAAAAGTTTTTATTCCAAATGCCAGCCGTCTGCCCTTGGACCGAGTCAAAAATCTGCTGGCCGATCTCTTGAGCCCGTGATTCAATTTGAGTCTCTAAAGAGGTGGCGGATGGTCCTGAGGATCCTGAATTATCTGAGCAAGTTGTTTCGCTGGAACCGAGAGGTCCCTCTGAGCCCGAAGTTTTTGTGGGGTGCGCTGACATTCCTTTTTACTATCCTTAGTCTCTATTTGTTTTATCGCGACGCTCAGTTCATTTTTGAGGAGCGATCTCAAAGTCTATATCAGACTTCTCAGGTGATATCCCAGCTTCTTCCCCAAAACCAGCTGGAAGAGGCTCGAACCGCTAAGGATCAAAATCTCCCTGTTTTGGCTGGTCTTTCGGAGAGCCTTTTAAGCCTTCGAGAACGGCTGAGAATTAAAGGCGATTTTAGCCTGATCCAGCAAGAAGGCGATCGGTTTAGATTTATTGTGAGCACTGACCCCGATCGCCGACTCGGCGACCAATTTGCAGTAGACACTAAACTCGCTGCGGAAATCGCTGGGGGTCGGTTCTCCCACCACTTCGAATGGTCGGGCTCAGCCTCCTCAGCGCTGTCTCTTTATCCTTTTGCTGAAGGCTCTTTTGTTTTGGTCCTGCAAACGCATGAAAGCGCTGTTTTTTTTAGGCTGGCTAACTTGGCGCTTCACTACCTCCTCTTGGTGGGCGGCTTGGGTTTGTTATTGGTCTCTTGGATCGTCATGCAACATCACCATCTGAAACGACGGCTACAAAGAGCCGAGGATTTAATTTCTCAAATTTTTGAGCACAGTCATTCGCGTTTTGCGATTTTGGACTCCACTCTACATCTATCTTTGGCCAATCCAAGCTTGCTCCAATATTTGAATGCGAGCTTCGAAGAGGTGGAGGGGCTGTCTCCTTTTCAGCCAAACGAAGTTTTTAGTATATTGCCTATCGACCAAGCTCCAGAGGAGCTCGATCGAAAACTTCGTAGTCTTAGAAGTCTTCGGGTAAAAGTCCGCATCCTTGGCAAAGAACATATCGACCGCTACGCAGAACTTCAGTTTTTATATCAGGCCGAGAGCCGCGAGCATCTTGTTTTGGTGGACGACTTAAAAGCGGCTTCTTTTTCAGAAGTCACCGAAGCCAGTTTAGAGTCTGGCGACTTTATCGATGCCGAGACTGGAATTCCGCATTTTAGTTTTTTAAAGAGCCAAATGGAAACTCGTTGGGAGGAAATTCGAAAGACGGAGTCCTGCCTGCTCTACATCGATCTCGATGACTTTAAATTTTTGGAGAGAGAACACGGCACCCTGGTGGCCTCCAATCTCATCCGAGAATTTGCACAATATTTGAGAAAATTTTTCCGCTCCTCAGACCTGGTGGTCCGACTCAAGCAAGATGAGTTTTTGGTTTTACTACCCCAAACAACTTTATCAGCAGCAAGCACCATCGCCGAGAATCTCTTAGCAAAAGCGAAAGCTTCAAATCAGGATCGAGCCCTTTTTAGTGTGGGAGTGGCTCCGCTCAACACTCTCGATCATTTTGATGATTGGGTCGCACGCGCTTATGCAGCGGTAAAGAACGCAAAACTCGCAGGCAAGGGACGGGTCGAAGTTCAAACTGCCGATGCCATTCAGATTGAAGCTTAGTTGACAATCGAACGGCTCCAACCGTCAAAACTATTCGGGAACCCCAGGAAGAAGGTGGATGCGTTTCGCTCCCCATCAGCATTCAAGCGACCCGGCGCACAGTCTTGATTGGTGTGAGGCGTGAAACGTACAGCCCCTCCCGGCGGAAGAAAAATCGAAACGGGAAAAGTCGTTCCCCCCCCCCAAGTACCGTCATTGGGGGGAACTTCATGAAAAAAATGAAGCGTGGGAATCCACTGCTCATTTGCACTCCATTTGACTTCGATATTGCCCGTCACGCAACCGACCACTCGATAGGCTTGCACTTTACCTGTAATGAAAATCGTCGAAGAGTGGGGATTTACAAAACCTGCTGTGCTCGAAAGAGCATTGAGTTCGGCTTCCAAAAAAGGAATAGGTCTTTCGATCCGAGCAATACCACTGCCTCCTAATCCTGAATTTCCACTCCTATTGCCGCCGGATCCTCCTCCGCCAGAATTTCCACTCGTGTTACCATTTGAACCCCCTCCACCTGTGTTCGATCCACTACCTGAGTTCGATCCGCCACCTGAGTTCGATCCGCCGCCTGCGGGATTCGACGGTGTCGAGAATCTTCGACGTTCATTAGGATGCTGACCAAATTGAGAACGACTGCCTGAGGCGTCTGAGTCATAAGAACCGCCGCCCCCACCCTTTGAAGCTTCGCCCTCGTCGTCAGGCTTTGCACAGGCCGATAAAGTCATAGTCAAAAGTAGAAGGGGACACAAAGTGATCGATCGCATCGTGAAAGAGCCTCCGAGCTATCACCGCCGACCCTCACAGATGTTGCAAGAATCACTCCGCGCTCAAGTCTCTGAAAACTCTCCGACAAAAAACACTGGGCGGCGTCCACTTTCTAGTGGACATGAACGCATTTTTTGCAGATCCACAAGGGACTCAACGCAATCGCTTGATGATATGAAAACCGAAAGGCGAGACTTTTGAATCATAAAAAACAAGTCCAATTTCTCCTGCCTTTAAACGAAAGGACTCATCCCCAAAGCCTCTCACCATGCTCGACCGACTGAATTGATTCGCTCCCGGAGCCATCCCATAATCGACTAATTCATAGACTCCCGGCACTTGATCATCCGAGTAGGAGCGCACCAAGTCTTCAAATCGAGCAGGATCCTTTTTTGCCTTCTCAAAAATTTCTCGAGCAAGCTTCTCGGCCTCTAATCGGCTTCGCTCTACTTTTTTTCCTGGCAAGCTCCCTTCAAATGCAATCAGTATGTGCTGAACTTGTGCCGGCCCTTGCGGGACATGGGTTACGGCATCCCTCTTTAGGTTTGGAACGGCTCTTTCCGCACTCTCTTGGCAAGCGCTCACACACAGCACCAGGCTCGCCCAGAAGACCATCGCCATCACAGCTGAAAACCCATGACTTAAAAAAAACTTGGCTCGAACAACAGACCCGAATTCTTTAATCATGACCCTCAGCCTAGCAGGTTCTCTGCAAGACAAATCCAAAAAATTTAGTTTAGATAAAGAATGCGTGTGCTGGGGATTGATCCAGGAAGTATTCGAGCCGGTTATGCCATTTTGGATTCTGAAAATTTACGCATGCAGATCGTTTCTTCAGGTAGCATCTGCTTAGAAGAACGTGCGCCGATGGCCATCCGCTTGAGGCAGCTCGGAGAAGACCTTGAAGCACTTATTCGTCGCTATCAACCTACAGAGTTGGCACTCGAGAGCGTTTTCTTTTCAAAAAATGCGAAAAGCAGCTTGGTCTTAGGACAATCTCGAGGCGTTTGCCTTTTTATGGCGGGCAGAAATGATCTCTCTGTTTTTGAGTATTCGCCTACTCAAGTAAAAAGCGCCATCGGAGGCGGTGGCCGCGCCCGAAAAGACCAAGTGCAACATATGCTCAGGCTTCTTTTGCGTCTTCCGGCCGATTATAGCTTCGTTAGCCACGATCATTCGGATGCACTTGCCATCGCCATCACACACGTCCATGCTAAGCAAAATTTGTCGACTCAGTTTAAACACGGGAGGCTAAGTAAAAGTGATCGCATTTCTTCAAGGAAAGATTCTTTATCGCAGCCCGAATAATTCGGTGATTGATTGTGCGGGTGTGGGCTACGACGTGATACACACACCGTCGACGGCTGAAAAAATGCAAGCGGAAACCGCTCGCCTATTTATTCACACCCACCTCAGAGAAGATGCTCTACAGCTTTTTGGATTTTCGAGCTCAGAGGAGCGCTCTTTGTTTAGAGAACTGCTCAAAGT
>JBILFF010000195.1:0-4347 GCA_044351695.1 Bdellovibrionota bacterium | reverse complement strand
CCCCGGCGTCAAGGCCCAGTTCAGTGTTGGCCCGCCCGTTGTGACGTTCAGGCTCTGTATGGTCACGGCTGGAGGCGTCGAAGATGTCACGGTCGAATCCGCGACGGCCATGCCGAAGAAGGCATCCTGCTGTTCACTCGTGCCTGCGGTCATGTAGAGCATCATGGCGATGATCCCGCTTGTCGAGAGATTCGGGTTGATCTCCGAGTCCCCGCGATAAACCCAGCTATCCAGCGGCCCCAGCGTGGTCAGGTTTCCGTTGAGCTGATACTCATAAGCATCTGGGAACCAGTCCTGATCCGTGTCACTATCTTCGATATAGACTGTGACGAGCGGACTGATGGCCGAGGCGAGCACTTCAATCGGCCTGACATCGTAGAGCGACTTGTTTTCGCCATAGTAGTTCGCATAACCCCAAGATTCCCATGTGTCGAGCACGCCATTGACATTGGAGTCGATGAAGGCGCGCACATAATAGGTGGCTGGCTTCAAGCCGCGCAGGGAGATGGCATTCGTCACAGACAGGCTTGTGTTCGTGATCAACCCGATCTGGCTTGCGGCAAAGGCATACTGTGCTGCAGGGAAGCCGGTGAAACCACGATTATTAAACGCCTGGACGACCACGTTGTCCGCGAGCGTCGTTGACGCGCCAAAGTACTTCACAACAGCCCTGAGCTGTCCATAGCCAGACGATGAACCCATTAGATTCGTCACTGTGCCTGCTGGAGACATCGGCTGGTTGACATCCCAACGGAAGATCTTCCAAGCGGACCATTCCCCGGCTGTGGTGGTCACCGTGCTGAATTTAGGATTCAGCATCTGCACACGCCAATAGTAGACACTGTTGTTGATTACATTCTTGTCTCCCATGTAGAACGGGGCATCCCAGACATAATTCCCATTCTTCGTATCCTGCAACGGAACTTGGCGCACGGTGATTGGATAGACCAGAGGTCCAGACGACGAACCACGACGTATTTCGAAAGCGAAGGCATTATAGCCGTCGTACGTGGAGGTCAATGACCAACTAAAGGTCGGACGCGCCGAGTAGACATAAGCACCGTGTGCTGGCGACACCGTGGCGGGAACCGCCCGCGTGTTGTCGAATTTATTTGTGAAGGCCGCGATGAGGGTATTGTTGGTCAGAATATCTTGCTCGCCAACATACACTTTGTAACCGACTGCCCCTACTGTGGCGGGTGTATTGATACTCGCAAAGCCCCAATCCAAGCCATAGCCTTCAAAGCCCGGCATTGTGATCAGATCGCCCTCATGGATATAATCTCGACCGAAGATGGTCTTATCAAAGACGATTGCGGCTGTGAAGATACTGCTCTGTACAGTTGCACGGACGATCCTGACGCGCGAGTAGCCTGTCACAGGCGCTTGCTGTCCGCCGCCGCCTAGAACTCCTCCGCCAAAAATAACATCCTCTGAGCGCAGTCCTGTTGTCAGGGAGAGGCGCAGGTTATTTGGCGTATAGTCTGTCAACTGGATGTCGAGTGCATTCTCATCCCATCCGATATCCGTCTCGAACGGTGTCCCGATTCCTGCTGGCTCGCCCGCATCCCAGGTGCCGTTGCCATCGACATCGATAAACGTGAAGAAGTAGTTCTTTCCTTCCTTCAGCGCGCCCGTTGCTGCACGGCCCAAGTAGATGTGCTGCGGCCAGCCGTTCGGCAGCTTGGTGTCATAAATCATCTCAAAGTACGATACCGCCGAGTCAACATAACTGTTACGATCAGCTGGGTAAGTCGCTTGATCAATGATGATGTGTACGTTCTCAAACAAGCCCATATCCAACACCATCTCGCCTGTGACATAATTAATGGTTCCCAGAGGTTCCCAAACACCTCCGAGGTCCATGGAGTAAATGACACCATTCATGTCGAAGCCTGTGGGCGCCACGTCTCCTGTCCAAGTGTCTGTCAACTGGATGTGAACCGTTCCCGGCACCACTGAACCTGGGGAGAGGCGCGTACGGACAATCTTGTTCGCATAGAATCCAAGCGGGATCGTGTTTGCCTGAACACCTGCCTGGCCAAAAGCGATATTCCAGGTCGCATCCGGGTAGCCATCCATCGAAGGATTGGAGAATGCCTGAATCACGACTTCTCCGCTTGCCTGGATCCCCTTATAGTTCAGACGGGTGTCCACAATCGGCACGGGATATTCGAAGGTCGTGATACCATTCACCATGACCTGCTCGCGCAGATCCGGTCGGGCAGTCGAGACGGCTTGACTGTAACGTGCTTCAGCCCAGTTCGACCAGCCATCAGAATCATAGTCTGTCTTGGAATCAAACACGTAAGGATTGGCCGCGTTAGGCGCGTACATCTGTTCCCACCAACCTTCGATAAAGTCATGGTCGGAGAACATGGCACCCATGATCAGCTTTCCTCCGGCCGGCTTCATGAAGTAGTCCGAGAGCGGCTGTTGAGGATTGGTCTTAAACTTGAGCGGGTTCGAATAACGGAACTTATAGATTTCGGTGATCTGGTATTCCGCATAGTTTGAGAGTGCGTCCTTGTCAGGATCACCCAGCGAACCATTGTCTCCAGTCTTATCAATAATATCAAGCCCGTACATCCGCTTCCACCAGTCAGGCATTCCATCGCCATTGCTGTCCGCCACCTGAGCGTAAGCCGTGGTATAATGCGTCGTATTCGTGGCATTGGGGAGCATGCCCTTTGCGAGATCACGCTGATAGGCTTCTCCGTTGGTCATTTCGTTGTCACGATAGTAGGCACTCGACCCGCTATAGAGATCGTTCCATCCGGCAGAGGTGCCATGCAACGCAATCCACCAGGACGGCAAACCGCCATCCGTGGTACCGCTGTTCTCAAGCCACGCTCCGGTTGCTCCCAGATCATCCCAGAAATCCACACACTGCTTCGCCCAGGCGTCGCCAATCGGCAGCAGGTCAGCCGTTTCCTTTTTGTAGAAGGCTGACTTGAGATAATCATCCCCCGCTTCTCTTACCCAGCTGACAGGATCTTGGTTAAAGTAGTTGAACCCATAAGGATCATTGTTATTTGGGAAGCTATTCTGGGCGTCCAAATCCCCGGAAGAGCGACGCTTCCAATAGACGGAGTCGGTGACGATATTATCGTTATAATAGGTCTGGATGCCGTTTGTGGTGGTCAAGAATGTAATGGCAGGTACATGCGTGATGATATTCTCAATCCAGGGCAAATAATGCCAATCATTATAGATTGAACTCTTTAAATCCGTGTTGTTCCACCAGCCGACAAGTGCGCCATCTGCTGAGCCGCCAGGACGGTTCGCGTTAACCGCAGCAGTGTTGAAGCCACGCGGTGTCTTCGCTACGTATGCCTCATCATGTGCACTGAAGAGGTTGTTGAAGGTATAGTAGTTGAACAAAATAGGAGACAGGAAGTTATTTGTTGAGAGCGCAGTTCTTCCAGCCCCATTGTTCAATTCCTCAACGATCAGATTGCGGTTTGCTAACACATCCTCACGTGTGAAGCGACGGCGTATGTTGTCATTGATCTCCTGATTGCTCCTGGCTCCATCCCAGATACGCACTTCATCAATCCATCCGCGATAGAAATCCCTATAATAATCCCAGTTTGCTCTCCAGGCTATGGCCATTCCTCTGCCCGCAAACGGGTACAGACTCGAAAGCGCGACATTAGCGGCTCCGAGGGTCAGCCCGCCGCCTCTGGAGTATACGGTAAACGCTTCCTCCTCGGTTGGATACTGACGGACAGGATCAATGCCCGTTGCGGGGATCAGAGAAGTGGACATCTCGCCCTGGGATACACCATTCACGAAGAGTGTGAACTTCTGTGCACGACCATCCATACGGATCGCCAAATGGACCCAGCTGTTCGAGACGATCTTTTCACCATAGAGACGGACTGAGTCCGTATGCTCATCATGGCCGCCCGCATTATCAAAGCCACCGAAGACTCTGCCATCCGGTGCAATACCAATGATGAAGTTGCGGCGCAGGCGCTGCAGGGTTGGATCCTGGCTGGCGTCAGACTGACCATAGTCAAAGCACCGGTCAAGCAGCACCTGTTCGCTCGCACTTGTCGCCCACTCCGGACGCGCCCACAACTCGACAGTGAAGCTGCGGAAGGCCTGTTCCATATCCATAAAGGAAGAACCCGCGATGCTGAGATAATCATTATACAAATAAGGTGTCGTAGCAGCAGAATTGAGGCCGCTAAACCAGATCGCCTGACGGCGGATCGGATCATCGCTGTCCCTGACATCCGACTTGGTGTTCCGATTAGCAACCTGCTCGTCCTTGTCGGAGACGCCGTCGTTGTCCGTGTCGTACCCTTCGTTCATCTCGAATTGATAGGTAAAGAGAGG
>JBILFF010000142.1:0-4820 GCA_044351695.1 Bdellovibrionota bacterium | reverse complement strand
TAATGAGGATGAACCAGTTGGCCTCGTCCGATGAATCGCTTTTTGACTCGATGATTCAAGATTCTCAAAACTACGATTTACAGATGCTCAGTCGGGGAGCCCAAATCGAGAGAAGCGAATCTTGCTTAGCCTGCCCCAGCCGTATGGATCTCTTGTATCGCGCAGTTCTTTTGCATAAAAATCCCGAAATGATGTCTGTTTTGGCGCTTCAGCATGAAGAGGCGCCCTTGTGGTCTTTTGGGCTTCAGTTCATGGCCTTTAATCGACCACAAAACTCGCTCACAGATGCCGACGCAGAAGCTTTCTCAGAGACGATTTATCGTGTTCAAAGCCTTCTTCTCAAAATTCGAGAACAAGATTGGGGAATTTTTGAGTCTTTAGCTAATGCTGATCTCATTCTCAAGTTGGCCAGCCGCTTTAAAGACCGAAGCGATCTCGAAACTCTGTTTAGTGCAAGAATGAGGCTCGTGGCTCCCGAGCGTGTGGAGGAGGTGAAGCAGGCGATGAAAGCTGAATCAAAAACTCCGCCGACTTTAGTGGCCATGCCATCTGAGCCGATAGAAAAGGAACCAGCACTCGGTCCAGTACCTGCAACTCCATCCGATGAGCAGCTGCCTTTTCTTCTGCCGTCAAAACTCCTCTCAAAAATTTGAGAACCTTCGTCGACAAAGGAACGTCCACTCGGCAGATCGAGTGGACGACTCCTCCATCTAAAAGCGAGAAATGCACGTTCACATCTGAAACAGGTTGATGACAAACTAAACACTGCTCCAGCTCTGGATGAATGCCATGCAGATGAAGCTGATGCCTAAAAAATTCAAAATATTCGTAAAAGCCTTCTCCGCGAGAAAGTTTTTGAAACAAGTTTTCTATTTGCTCAAAAGAAAAAAAAGTTTCGCGGTCTTTTAACAAATATTCACAAACCACCGACCATCGTGCCAGTGACTCAAGATTCATCTCGCTCATGGACGACACACACTCGCAGGATTTTAAATCCGGAAGCTCAGATTTTGAGGGACCCAATTCGATCTGGTACTGAGCGAGAGAGTAAAACTGATGCGAAAATCTTTTTTTAGACTTTCGTGCTGCTCGAGCGAAAGCCGTTAGCACTCGTCCGGACTCTTCTAAAAAATCAACGATCCAATCACTTTCACCGTAAGCCTTTTTTCGAAGAACAAAAGCTCTCATGGAAAGGCTTTAGAGGGACTATAAAGAACAATCGGGCCGGCTTGATCTTTGACGGCTACCGCTTCTCCATTCATTTTCATTTTGATCTGTGAGCGATCTTTGCCGTCGATACTGATCTTATTTCGAAACTCAATCTGCTTCGGTTGACCGGGCTCTAATAAAATCTCCTGTTCGGCTAAGCTATCGACCCGAATGACCAAGCTTAGCTTTCTCAAGGCTTCTACTTCTAAAACATGAGTCGGAGAAGGCGGTAGAGCGGGCGTGTCTAGACGCTGAATCTCAGCTCCTCCTGATACGGTCGTCGGCTCAGGCAAGACCTCGACTTCGGGACCTTTGGCGGTCTCCTCCGAGCTGGGCTTCGCTAACCACCAAATGAATGCCCCCAAAACAAGCACCAAAACGGCCGCTAGGCTCATCCACTTCACGGATTTTAAATTCTCGTCTGAAACTTGAGAAGCCCCCAAAGCTACACTTAAATCAGGGCGTTTTATTTCACGAATTTGCGTGGGCATCGAAGCTCGACGAAATCGATCAAAGCGATCAAGACATTCTTCGGGATCTAGCCCGAGTTCCATAGCGTAATTGCGCAAAAAACCTCGATCAAAAGGCGATTCCGGATAGTTTTCGATATCATCATTCTCAAAAGCTAAAAGATAGCGCTTTGAAACCCTAGTGCTGCGACTAATTTCATCTAAAGACTTTCCCGAAGCTTCTCGATGCCGAAGTAAAAACTCTCCTAAAGTTTCAGGAGGCTCCGCATAAGTCACCGGTAAGCTTTCTAAATCTTCTTTCTGAACGTTTTGATCTGATTCCGAACTCATGCGTCGCTAACTTAGCGCGCCTTACGATTCTCTCCTACCAAAAACTGACGGCAGAGCTCGCCAAAATAGCCCCGGGGATCTTTTTCAGAACCTACTTTAAACTGTTCGATGGCCTCAGCCTTCTTGTTTTCACGCAAAAAGACCGTTCCCAGATGATAACGCGCCTCTGAGCAAGTCTTGCAAAGGCTCACAGCTTCCAAAAGCATCACTCGGGCTTGCGGAATCTGACTTCTTTGAAGAAACATTCTCCCCAAGTTCTGATAGGCAAGATAAAATTTTTCGTTCGCCACAATGGCCGCTCGATAAGATTGTTCGGCCTTCTCAAAATCCTCCAAAGCCTCGTAAACCAAACCCAAATTGTTATGAATTCTCTCAGCATTTAAATAGAGCGGAAACTCCAATCCCTTCAGCAAAACATCTCGCGCCTCCGCCCAACGCTTCTGCTCAAAATACATGGCTCCCAAATTGTTATAGACTTCAGGCAAGCGAGGATCGATTTCGACAGCCTTTTTAAAGGCCTGCTCTGCTTGAGCATACTCTTGCTGCCTAAAATAAATGAGCCCTAAAAGATTTCGCATATCTGCACTCTGAGGAGCAGATTCTACTCCTTTGAGCGCTGCGGCGAGGGCACGGACTGTGTCTCCACTCTGTAAAAATTCCCAGGCAAAATTGTACTGAACAGAGGCCCGTGAATCTAAAGACTCCGGTCCACTGGTCACCGGCTTTTTACTTGAACAAGCTGCCAGTAAAGCAAAGCCAAGAATCAGAAACTTAATTCTTAAGGTCATACCATCTCCCTCTTAAGAATAGGATCGTCTCGGACTCCAAAGAATTCAAGAGAAACCCAAGAATCTTGAGATCAAGACGCTAATGGCGCCCAATCAGGAAGCTGAAAGCCCAGGACGCTTTCCAGCCAAGCGATGTGCTCTTGCAAACGTTTCATCTGAAGAGCCTCCACACGCACCACAATCACCGGCTGAGTATTGCTCGTTCGGACTAAAAACCAACTCCCATCTGAAAAGCTGCCTCGGATCCCGTCTAAGGAGTTGAGCTCCACGTCTTTAAGCCCTCTACAGGCCCTCTGGATCCGATCAACTGCGGAAGCCACTTCATCCAGCGGACGCTCAATACGCCACTCCGGAGTGATGAAGGATGTAGGGAATTGACTCATCCACTGGTCCAAAGTTTGGTCTTTTCGAGAAAGCACTTCAAGAACTCGAAGCGAGGCATAAAGAGCATCATCGAAACCAAAAAACCGATCTGAGAAAAAAACATGGCCCGACATTTCTCCGGCAATGGGAGCTCCTGTTCTTTTCATCTCGGCCTTAATCAGGCTATGCCCCGTTCGGTACATCATCGGCTCGCCCCCCCAATTTCGGATGGCCTGGAAAAGTTTCTGTGAACACTTCACCTCTCCAATCACTAGTGACCCGGGTCTTTCTTTTAAAACCTGCTCCGATAAAAGCATTAAAATCTCATCGCCAAACAAAATCTGGCCTTGCGCAGTTACCACTCCAATTCGATCTGCGTCGCCATCGTAAGCAAAACCAATGTCGGCCTGGGTCAATCGCACTCGCTCCTGCAGAGCTTTCAAAGTCGATGCCACTGTTGGATCAGCAGGATGGTTGGGAAAGCGGCCATCCAGATCTTCAAATAAAATTTCGAGCTGTTCACAAAAAGGCGCAAAAACTCGGCGAGCCATGACGCCCCCCATGCCATTGCCCGTATCGATCACCACTTTAAATTTTTTCTGAATGCGCGGTTTAAATTGCTGATGAAAAAAGTCCAGGTAGTGATCGCGAAGATCGGCAGAACGATCTTTAAGAAGCGGGCCCTCACTCAGCTCGGGCAAAGTTTCGATACTCAAAACCTCCTGGCCCAACTCTCGAATTTGATCTCCGAGCAAACTATTCTCGCCGATCATCATCTTTAAACCATTGTCGGACCCTGGGTTATGAGAGGCTGTAATCTGAAATGCTCCATGAAGACCAAAATGATAAGCGGCAAAATAAACCAGAGGACTACTCGTCAAACCGAGATCCAGAAGATGTAGCTGAGGATGCCGCGCCAATCCTCGCGTCAGGGCTTCAAAGAGTCGTGGCGAGGACACCCGAGCATCCCGACCGACGCCGACAAGCCCCGGGCCTTTCTCTAACAGTACCCGGCGGCCCAAAACGAAACCCAGTTTCTCAAACAAGTCAGTCGACAAATCACGATCGGCCACACCACGAATATCATAGGTTCTAAAAATCTGAAGAGTGGAACTGCTGGACACCGGCCCGACGGCTTTGACGGAACTGGTTGATTTTGCCATCACAAAAAACTCCTGATTACCCTTCGCTCCCTTGACTCTACTTTTCTCTACTCGCCCCACAGTTAAACCGAGTTGCTTTAAAAACAAAAGAAATTCCTCCAGCGAGCGTTGCGCATCTTCGTCGTAGACCACGCCCCCTTTTTTTCGCGGTGCAAATCGACCCACTTCAAACTGTGGCTTGAACAAAAACACAAAGCTTGCCGACCCGAAGAGTCGAAGCAAATCAGGAACAATCAATCGCAAAGAAATAAAAGCAACATCCACTACAATGAAATCCGGTGCGGGTTCGAAGCGGAGCGAGTCGAGCTGACGCGCATCCGTGTTTTCCCAAAGCGAAACACGAGGATCTTGCCGAAGCTTGGAATCCATTTGATGAGTCCCCACATCGACGGCATAGACTCTGCGAGCGCCCAACTGGAGCAGACAATCTGTAAATCCGCCCGTTGAAGATCCCACATCCAAACAGATGCATTGATCAACCGAGATTTGGGCACTCT
>JBILFF010000046.1:0-15885 GCA_044351695.1 Bdellovibrionota bacterium | reverse complement strand
GCTGCCTGCGATAGTCAAAGAGAGAGCCGAGTTGGCCGCAAATTACTACAGCCTTCTGAGCTCAGTTTCGGAGGTGCGACTGAGGGATGTTGTTGCGACGGAGAAATGGAATTGGCAGAGCTTCCCAATTGAGATTTCATCTCGGTCTGAAGATGGAGTGATTCACTTAATTGAGAAACTGCAGTCTGGAGGGGTATCGGTGAAGCAGGGGATTATGAATGCGCACGAGGAGCCTACTTATCAAGCACAGAAGTGGCGGTTGCCACAAAGCGAGAGTAGGCGAAGAAGCACCATGCTACTCCCATTTTTTAATGGAATGACCCACGTCCAGCAGAGGGTGGTCGTCCAGAAGCTTAAGGAAGCTTTAATTTGAAGGATTTGATCATTTTTCCATTTGGGGGCAACGCTAGAGAAGCCTTGATCACGATCGATCGTTTGAATGAGAACAATAAAACGTGGAACGTCCTTGGGTTTGTCGACGACGATGAGAGCAGGCATGGATCGGTTTTCGAAGGCATTGAAGTAGTTGGGGGCCGCGAGATTTTCGACAGATTCAAATCCGCCTTTGTTTTGGCTGTGCCGGGTAGCCCGCAAAGTTATCTACTTCGAGAGAACTTGATTAATAGTCTGAAGATCTCACCAGAGCGGTGGGCAACGATTATTGACCCGAGTGTCGTGATCTCGCGTTCGGCTCACATAGGAATGAATGTTCTTGTGATGGCGAATGTTTTTTTATCATCGCAGGTAAGGGTGGGTAATCATTGTGTCCTATTGCCTCAAAGTGTGATCTCCCATGAAGCTGTCATCGGTGATTATGCGATGATTGGGTCAAACTGCTCAGTGTCTGGTGGGTGTAAAATCGGAAGATCCTCGTATCTTGGTTCGGGATCTCGATTGAAAGAGAATGTGGTAATCGGCGATCGAAGTTTGATTGGTTTGGGGAGTGTAGTTTTGAAGAACACCCAGCCTGACAGCGTTTTTGTGGGAGTTCCCGCGCGTCTTTTGCATAAGCCGATTTGAATTTGAGGTGTGTTATTAAGTTGCACTTGATAACTTTAAGACGAAAAAAATTATAGGCGATTGAATCACTCCACAAAATCGATTCGACGGTGATTTTTTTTGTGAGTGCTGATGGAGTAAAAAATGGCTGTAGTGTCTAAGATACGCCGCTCGGTTATAAAACAGTTAAGATTCTTGAAGAAGATCGGTCTAATCAATTATGCGAGATATTCTTTAGCATTGCATGGTGAGCTCGTGCCTATAAAGATCCGTGGACAACAAGTGTTTGTGAGGAGGGGTACTCCAGATTTGGCAGTAGCGATTAGCTGTCTGATTGACGGTGAGTTTAATTCGTTAGTGAAGTACGTTGACCGATCTTTTGACGGGTTTATCGTAGATGCCGGCGGTTATATAGGAACTGCGGCCTTGGCTTTGTCTGAACTTTTTCCGAGTGCAAGAGTGATCTCAATAGAGCCCTCAGTAGCTAATTTAGCGGTTCTGAAAAAGAATGTGGTTTGTAACACAAAGATTCAAGTGATTTACGGGGCCCTAGTAGGGGGTGATCAAGACTCGGTAGTTTTAAGAAATCGCGGAACGGGTGAGTGGGGTTACACTGCTGTCGAGAGACCGAATGATAACGCTGCGGCCACTGTGTTACATTCAACACCAGCCTATAGTTTGTCTCGATTGGGTTTAGAGCCTGACAGAATTGGAATAATCAAGCTCGATATCGAAGGGGGTGAGCTCGATCTCTTTACAAACGATCGTTCGAGTTTGCGAAGAGTGAGGGTGGTTGTTGCAGAATTGCACGACCGGATTGCAAGTGGTTGTTCGAGTGCCTTTGAGTCCTTTTCAGAGGGCAGAACCGTGTTCAAAGAGCGTGGCGAAAAATACTTTTCAATTCTAGAAAACAGATCGCTTTAGCGCTTTTTGTTTTCTCGTGAACTTAATACCTCGATCTGTCTCTGCGAGTGTATTGGCAAAAAATGAATGATAAGATGTTTGACGGCGACGAGGTTGAACGGCCAAGTCAGAAAACTACGCCAGCAAAATCTTAATGCGGTTTTGAGAATCTCCTTGTTTCCACGAAGCGTGTAGAGATCTACATGTGCTTTGTAGATTTGAAAGTATCTTGAGGAAGCGCATGAAGGGTAAGCGGTAAAGTAAGCGCCGTATAGATGCAGAATATGATTTATGGCCTCTATAGTCGCTATAATTGACTTCTCTGAAAGTGCGGTCATCCGATTCGGGTCTGTCTCCGAGTACACAATCATTGCATCGTCGTGAATAAACAAATCAAATCCAGCCATGAAAATTCTTCTATACACGTCGGAGTCGGTTCCCTTCTTTAAACTTTCTCGAAATCTACCGGCCAAGACGAATGCGTTCCTTCGAATCAGAGCAGCTGAGCCATAAATGGTCCCATTATTTGCCAAAAAGTGTTTCACGAGCTGCTTCGGTCTTTTAATTCTTTTCAGTAGTCTGTGGTTGTTTCTCTCAATGTATATTGAGCAAGAAACAACCCCAATGGTGCCGGCCGGATCATTTTCAAAAACTGAAACTTGTTTTGAAAGCTTTGATCGATCGATCCAATAATCATCATCACCAATAAACGCAAGATAATCACCACTCGCCAAATCAAATCCGGCATTTGATGCGACCTGGACACCACCATTTTTTGTCAGACGGACATACTTTATTTTGTCAATCCAGCTTTGCTTTATAAATTCTTCAGTTCCGTCTGTAGATGCATCATCGACGACGATCACTTCAAAATTGATATAGTCTTGATCGAAGACACTTCGTAGACACCGATCTAAAAAAAGCCTTCGATTGTATGTCGTTACAATGACACTGACTCTTGGTTTATTCATTTTAGAATCTTCAATGGTTCCTGCGATCTTTGCAAAAGGCTCTCAAGTTTAGATTGGGCCTCCGATACAACGGTGGGCAGTCCGTCCATCAATCGAATTCTGGGTTGCCAGTTCAAGGCGCGGATCTTTGATGAATCCAATACTTTTCGATGGATCCCATCTGGCTTGGTCTTATCCCAAAAAAACTCACAATCGTGTCGGCAAGCGTTTGCTATTAGGTTTGCTAGACTTGCAATTGAAATCTCCTCGCCAGAGCCTACATTGAGTAGGGGTTCAGAGATTGGTCTGCGCAAGCAGGCCAATACTGCTCTGGCTAGGTCGTCTGCGTGTAGAAATTCTCTCAGAGGTTCACCACTGCCCCACAAAGTCACCACTGATTCACCTGCTTGCTTAGCTCGTAGAATCTTTAGCAGGAGTGAGGGGATTACATGGCTCTTTTGAAAATCATAAAAGTCGTTAGGACCATATAGATTCGTAGGCATCAGAGAGAAGAAATTCTTGTTGTACTGTCTCCGATAGAACTCGCAAAGCTTGACTCCAGCGACTTTAGCAATTGCATAAGCCTCGTTGGTTGGTTCGAAAGGCCCAGAGAGAAGCTGATCTTCGGTCAGTGGGTAAATGGCTTTCTTGGGATAGATGCATGAACTTCCGAGAAACACGAGCGTTTTAGTTTCATACTGTGCGGCTGCAGATATTACATTGTTCTGTATTTCGAGGTTTTCTAACAAAAACTCTACCGGGTACTCAGTATTTGCTCCAATACCACCAACTTTTGCAGCAGCAAGTATAACAATTTCTGGGCGGCTAGATTCAAAAAGCTGATAGACTGCTCGTCGGTCTTTTAGCTCAAGCTCTGCGTGTGTTTTTGTAATGACATTTTTAAATCCATTCTCAATGAGGACGCGAAGAATGGCGGAGCCTGCTAACCCCTTATGTCCCGCGATATAAACCGACGTGGTCTCTTGAATCATTGAATGGTTCCTGCCCTGCCGAAATCATCCTCGTATCTTGTAATATCATCTTCTCCAAAATAGCTTCCCATTTGCACTTCAACAACCTGAAGAACGGTGTCACTTGAGTTGGCCAGACGATGTCGTGATCTCACTGGTATTCGGATCGATTCCCCTGCACTTAAAGTAAATACCTTGTCCTCAAGAGTAACTTCAGCCTTGCCCTTCACAACAAACCAATGCTCCGACCGTTGAGCATGACTTTGATAACTCAATCTTTTACGAGGACCAACTTCGATAAGCTTCACTTTGTAGTCCGGGTCAGATACTAAATTTAAAAATGAACCCCAGGGTCTCATTTCTGTCCATTTTAGAGCTTCGGCTGGATTGGTCATTTCTACCATAGCAGAAAAAAACTAACACTGGTCTGCCGTTTTCTCCAGAGATTAGAATTCAGCCACCTTTGCTTTAACCTAGGTATTTTTTTAAATTTTTCGCAGCAGCGAGATTGGTGACCAGTATCTGTCGCCCTGTTTGAATAACGACCACGTTGCTGATCCCAAAAAGATAAACCTCATGATCTGGCTCGCAGCGAACATAGCAGTTACTTGAGAGTTTCTGTCGGTGTGGCGAGCTGCCAACAAGCCGATGCCAATCGTACCATGTTCCCATGTCTTCCCAATGCCCAAGGAATTCTAGTGCCCTAACACGCGGGTGCTTTTCAATAATGGCTCTATCAAAAGCGACTCGAGAAATTTCTTTGTACTTTGTTTTTGAAGCAAGTCCTTCCGGAAAAAATTTCTTGAATCCCTCGATTAAGGTTTCACGATACGCAAAAAAAACCCCACAATTAATTAAAGCGCCACTTTTTTTTAGTCGAGAAAGAAGGCTTCCTGTTGGCTTTTCAACGAACCGTTTAACCTTGCCACTGTTCCCTTTCTCGCGTCGGTCAATTAAGAGCCACCCAAACTGCGAATGGGTCGCTCGAGGCTTCATCTGAGCGGGACTGCCAAGGATGAAAATCGATTCGGGATAATCTTGCGACTCCTTCAAAACTGCTTTTAGTGTGAATGAGAACTTTTCGGGTTGCGGCATCCACTGGTCGGCGCTTGCGATCGCCAGCCAGTCATATTTTTTGGGCAAGTTCTGTACAGCGAAAGCCACAGCAGCAGCGGTATCCCGAGCTTCAGGTTCAATTAAAAATGAGGGTGGCTTCTGTCTCTTATCTTTAAAGTATTTTCGAATTGATGAAGCGATCTTATTGTTGCAAACAACAAAGCAGTCCAACCCCCTAAAACGTTCAAGCGTTGCTTCTAGTAGGCTTTTATTCTCAATTGTGAGAAGCGCCTTGGGGCGCGTCTCAGGGAAAAGTCGAATACTTTTGCCACCCGCCAGAACAACTGCCGCTTTTGCATTCATCGACCGTCGAACGGTACAAGCGCCGCTTCTCTTTGTCTAGCTAGCACAGCTCGCAAGGTGTTTACTCTTGGTTTTCAGTTTTAATCGTAATCGAAAAACCTTATATTCAAACAAGAGCGTTTACCGGTACGGAAAGGTTGCGATGACACTTATCTTCTGTTTACTCGTTTTGGGGGCCAGCCTGCTCTCGCTAAGTTTTTGCCGAGTTGCTTTTCCATTTTTGATTGCTAACGCAAAGCGTCTTAGGCTCCTGGACTATCCGGATTCGCGAAAACTCCATGAGGCTCCCACCCCTCGATTGGGGGGTATTGCGATTGCGCCTTGTATCTGGCTTGGTTGTAGTTTGAGTTTGCTTTTAGCTCAGGGAGTAGGTTTTCGAGATTTTGGTTACTTGCGTGATGAGTTTTCGATCTCGGTAACTGGTTTGTTAATTGGCCTATTCGGATTTTTTCTGATTGGTGTAATTGACGATTTACGTCCCTTGAAAGCATCTGGAAAGCTGACGGCTCAAATTTTTGTTGCCATAATCACTATTAGTTTTTTGCCTGTCCCTGAAAGCCTCGGGGGCTTTGAAATATCCTACTCTCTTTGGCTGTTGTTTGCGTTTGCTTGGTTAGTGGTAGTACCAAACGCTGTAAATCTCTTGGACGGTGTAGATGGTTTAACGGGTCTCTTGTTTACATGCTTTGTTTCGGTTTTGGTTCTTCGGGCTATGATGGTCGGACAAATGGAATGGCTTGCTCTTTTGTTGCCAGTATTAGCTGGAACTATCGTCTTTCTTAAGTTTAATTGGGCCCCTGCAAAGATTTTTTTGGGGGACTCTGGCAGTTTGACTATCGGATATTTGGTCGCTTACACGAGCCTCTGTTTTTCATACTGGTCGGGTCCAACCAGTAACTTAAGCCCTCTCATTTTGTTTGGGCTCGTCTCAGTCTGGTTGATAGATACTGGCCTTGCAATTGCTCGTCGCTTTTGGAGAGGCGCTCCGAGTCTTAAGTTGATCACGAGAAGAAAAAAAGGACAGCTTTATCTTTTTGGACTCGTTAGAGCGACGATGAGGGTTATGCGACCGGATCGGCAGCACATTCATCATTTGTTTTTGGGAATGGGTCTAAGTGCTGCTCAGACGGCGATTTCGCTCAGTTTATTCTGGTTAGCTTTTGCATCGTTGTTTTTTGCAGGACATTTGTGGATTTCAGAACCTGATGGCTTTTACGACCACGCTTGGATTTATTTGGGGGGAGTTGGCCTCTTTATGTTACTGGCGAATGGGCTCTTTTGCTTGTCTTTAGCCTCCAATAAAGAAAGACCGAGTCAAGTAGAATGCATCGAGTCTATTCAGCGTGCTGGCTAGTAAGTGTGGACGATAAGAGCTCAAGCAAGTTAGAAAATGATCAAGAGGTTAACTTGGAAAATCAAAGAGAAATTGTTGAAACAAAATATGCATCGGTGGTTAGAGGCAATGAATCGGGGACAAAGACAAAGGAGTTCATTTTTGCTCAGAAGTTGTTGATCGATAGATCTGCCAACATCGGCGTAATCGGTTTAGGTTATGTAGGCCTCCCTCTTGCCGTTACCTTTAACGATGCGGGTTATCGGGTCTTCGGATTCGAAAAGAGCCAGGAGAAGACTGATTTTTTGAACGATGGGGTGTCTTACATTCAGGATGTTCCAACCAAGCAAGTAAAGGAGCATGTTCAAAATAAAAAGCTCTCGGCCTCTACAGATTTTTCGGGCTTAAAAAACTGTGATGTCGTAATCATTTGCGTTCCAACACCCTTAGCAAAATCTCAAGATCCCGATCTCTCCTACATCATCGCGGCGACTGAAAGTGTGGCGGCTAATATGAAGCTCGGCCAGCTCATCGTTTTAGAAAGTACGACCTACCCAGGAACGACTCGCGAAGTGATGCTGCCGCACCTTGAAGCGGGCATTAAAAAACTAACGGGTCGAAACGGCAAGGTGGGTGAGGATTTCTTTTTAGCTTTCTCGCCAGAGCGCGTGGATCCGGGCAATGCGAAGTTTAACACTTTTAACACTCCCAAAGTGGTGGGTGGGGCAACGCCAGCTTGCGGTGATTTGGCGGCCCTTTTGTATTCTCAAATGCTTCAAAAAGTCATTCGGGTAAGCTCGCCCGAAGCAGCTGAGATGGTGAAGATTTTAGAGAATACATTTCGTGCGGTGAATATTGGATTGGTGAACGAGATCGCCATCATTTGCGAAAAGCTCGGACTCGATGTTTGGGAGATCATCGAAGCGGCAGCAACCAAGCCCTTCGGCTTTATGCCTTTCTATCCAGGACCCGGCTTGGGAGGTCATTGCATTCCGATTGACCCAAGTTACCTCAGCTGGAAGATGCGGAGTCTCAACTACCAAACAAGATTTATTGAGTTAGCGACCAGCATTAACCGATCGATGCCTGCTTTTTGTGTCGACAAAGTAGCCAGTGCTTTGAACCTCGATAAAAAGGCATTGAATGGATCGAGGATTTTAGTGATGGGCGTTGCTTACAAAAAAGACATCGACGATATGCGCGAGTCGCCTTCGGTAGATATTATTCATTTGCTCGAGCAGCGTGGTGCCACAGTGGACTACTATGATCCGCATGTTCCCGAAATGCACTACGAGGGCCTAAACATGAAGTCTGTAGGATGGGCCGATGACCTCGGCGGTCAGTATGACTGTGTGGTAATCTCGACTGATCACAGCAGCGTAAATTATCGAGCACTGTTTTTGAGTGCAAAGCGCATCGTCGACACCCGTAACGCCTTGAGAGACTTTAAGAGCGACAAAATCGTGAAGCTGTAAAATACCCCACTTGTGGGAGGTTCCAACTGCTGACCGCTTTAGTTTAGAACGGATAAAAATCGCTCTAAGTTCATGCCAACAATTTTTTGATTTCCTCTCGTCATATGTATCTTGTGGTCTGGACCGTTCTTCCAGGCGATGATGGAAAAATCTGGTTTTAGAACATCCGTATAATGTTCTAGTGCCTTGCTTGGAGACTCGGCTGAGGACTTTACTTCAAGAAGGAGCCAGATCTTGTCGTTGCGGGTGACGCAAAAATCGACCTCTCGCTTATACTTGTCTCTTATATAAAAAAGTTCGAATGAGTCGATAGCTGAGTCGGTCCATGCATGACAGGATTTCAGAAGGTGGCACGCAACGAGATTTTCGAGGCGGTGCCCCTCACTTCTAACTGCGGGCCAATGATAAAAATAAAGCTTTGGCTCTTTTCGAAGCGTGGACTTAAGATTTTTTGAATAAGGTCGAATGAGAAAGCAAAGAAAAAGAGATTCAAATGTAGCAATCCAAGCTCGGGCTGTATCAAACGAGATACGAAGATCCTCCCTGATTGATTCATAGGAGAGACCGCTCCCGACACGGTCCGGAAGAAGTTTAACCATGGTTGAGACCAAGTTGATATTCCCAACCTCTCTGAGGTCCCTCAAGTCCTCACGAACCACCCGCTCGCGATAGGTCTCCCACCATCTGATAGCAAGTCGCTCTTTCCCACCGAATAGGGGGTCGGGAAATGGTCCAAGAGAGAGGAGTTCGTCTAGCGAAACTCCAAGGATGTTTTTTGATTTTGGCCAATCACCTTTGGGGGGCGGTTTAATATCGGATGCTTCTCCAAAGGAGAACGGGTGGAGTCGGTAGGGAATGTAACGCCCGGCAAGACTATCGCCCGATCGACGGTAAAGGTCGAGCCGGGCGCTGCCGGTGACCAAAATGCGAAGATCATGAGAAAAAAGATCAAAAAACCCCTTTAAAGAGTTCTTCCAATGACGAAATTTATGAAGCTCGTCAAAAACGATAAGTGGAGATTCTGTTCCTCTAGAAGATATGAGAGACGGGATTTGTTTTTTATTCTTGATCCAGATTTTTTGGAACTCATCATCGTCCCAATTGAAGTAATTTTTGGGGGTTCCCTCGCTCTTCAAGAGGTGATGAGCAAGGGTGCTTTTTCCAGATTGTCGAGGTCCAGACAAGAAGGCCATTTTGAATTGCTGAAGAGGATCTCGAAGAAGGGCCGTCTCGAGGTACCTGCGCAGATCTGCCATTTAGAAAATATCTCAAATGACCGAGGATTTGTCTATACCATTCCTCGGTTAACCGAGGAATGGTCGAACCCTCCAATTCTCTTCACTTACCCGAATAGGGATCATTGGAGAGGCTTTTCACGTAAAGCTTCACCCCCTCCTGAATAGGGGTCTTTGGAGCAAATCCTAAGAGCTTTTGGGCCTTTGAGATGTCGGCATAAGTGACGATCATTTCTCCCGGAGGGGCGGGGATCATTTTGGTTTCTGCTTTTTTGCCGATGGCAGCTTCTAAAAGACGAATGAGCTCTGCAACCGAAATCGTGTCGGAGTTGCCTAAATTAAAGAGATCAAAATGAGGCTCTGATTTCTTGTAATGATACGAGCTCAAAATGCCCGCCACAATGTCATCGATATAGGTAAAATCTCGCTGGAGCTTTCCTTCGTTAAAAAGTTCGACGACTTGCCCTTCGCGAATTTGTCGAGTGAACTTAGCGATCGCCATTTCGGGCCGCTGGCGAGGTCCATACACCGTAAAAAAACGAAGAGCCGCACAAGGCATCTGGTAGAGATGGTAAGCGTTCCACAGCAAAAGTTCTCCAGCTCTCTTGGTGGCCGCATAGGGCGAAAGGGGCTCTAGACAAGCGTCCGTCTCTTTAAACGGAGGTTTTGAATCACGGCCATACACAGAGGAGCTCGAGGCAAAAATCAACTGTTCGACCTTTCGCCGCGCACTCAAGTGAAAGAGCTCCTGACTGCCCATGATGTTAAGCTCAGCATACTTAGTAGGGTCTTTAAGCGACGGGCCCACACCCGCTCGAGCGGCTAAATGAATCACGCCCACAATCTTAAAATCATCAAATAATTTTTGAAGAAGATCGGCGTCGCCTGAAAAGCCTTCGATAAATCGAAAGCGGGGATTGTCGATAAAGTGGCGAAGGTTGTTTTTTTTTATCTCGATCGAATAAAAGGGGTCCAGATTATCGAGCCCGATAATCTGGTAATCTAAAAATCGGTCATCGCGCAGTAAGGCCTCGGCTGTGTGGCTTCCGATAAAGCCTGCACAGCCAGTCAAAAGAATGCTTTTCATGCCTCCGGAATTCCTACTCCTCGGTACGCAAGTCCTTGCGACTTCACAAAACTTGCTTCGTAAATATTTCGTCCGTCGACAATCAGGGGATTGCTCATGCTGGATTTTAAATCTGCAAAATTGGGAGTACGATACTCTTGCCACTCGGTCAAAATCAGCAAAGCATCAGCTCCTCGCGCTGCCTGATAGGGATTGGTGACCACTTCAATTTTGAGCTGAGGATTCTCTTTTACAAATCGACTACTCGCTACCGGATCATGAGCCACCACTTGGGCGCCGGCTTCGAGCAATCGAGTGATGATCGGAATCGAAGGCGCTTCACGAAGGTCATCTGTATTCGGCTTAAAAGATAAGCCCCAAATACCAATGCTTTTTCCTGAAAGGCTACCCAGCTTGCTCTTAAGCACTTCAACGGCCCAAAGCTTTTGGCGCTGATTGGCTTGATCTGCGGCCTCGACAATGCCCAAGCGCGATCCCGCCTTCTCGCCTTGAGCAATCAAAGAGTGAGTGTCTTTAGGAAAACAACTGCCGCCATAACCCACTCCAGGGTATAAAAACTGATCTCCAATTCGAGAGTCGGTAATCATTCCTTCGCGAATTTCGTTAATATTGGCGCCCACTTTCTCGGCGAGCTGCGAAAGTTCGTTAATAAACGAAATCTTGGTCGCCAAAAAAGCGTTGCATGCATACTTTACTAATTCTGCAGATCGTCGTGAAACGCAAACGATGCGCTCGCGCTTCATCATAAAAGGTCGATGGAGAAATCCGAGAACCTCGAATGCCACTGGGTTTTCGGCACCAATCACGACGCGCTCAGGTTTTATAAAATCAGGGACCGCACTTCCTTGTTTGAGAAACTCAGGATTTGAGACAACGATCGGTGTTTTGCCGCGCTCTTTAAAAAAAGCTTCGAGTTTATCGCCTGTTCCCACGGGAACAGTGCTCTTCACGACCACAAATTTGTCGGACAAATTACCGGGGAGTGCGATCAACATCTCTGCGGCCTTCATGAGATAATCTAAATTCGGTAAGCCATCCGCTCCCTCAGGTGTTTGAACGGCGAAAAAATAAACCTGCGCCTTCTTTTTTAAGGCTTCAAATTGAGCGTCTTGAGTGTGAACAAATTGTAAATAACCCTTTTCGGCTCCCGATCTCAAAAGATTCTCGAGTCCGGGTTCATAAATGGGGCAGCCGCCTTTACTCAAAAGATCGATGCGCTCGCGAGAGATATCGGCCAGCACCACGTGGTTTCCAGAGGAGGCCAAGCCGGCCGCCTGAACTAAGCCTACATACCCCGCGCCAAACACCATGATTTCCATAAATTCACCTCGATAAAAACCTATTCGGCCCCGACTTGAGTTGGAAGCAAAATTTTAAGCAGCAGCGCTTTGGGGTTCGTGATTTGGTGCGGCTCAGGCTAGCATAAGCTATGGCGCGGATCTTAATTTTAGGGGCTGGGCCCTGCGGTTTAGGCGCTGCGGTCAAACTACAGCGCTGTGGGGAGCGCGATTTTACGGTGCTTGAAGCGGGTGAACTACCAGGCGGACTGGCTCGAAGTTTTGTAGATGAGCAGGGCTTTACCTGGGACATTGGGGGCCATGTTCAGTTTTCGCATTATGAAGACTTTGACGATCTCATGGATGAAGTACTCCCGAATGAATGGCTGACTCATCAACGGGAGTCTTGGGTGCGAATGGAGAATCGCTGGATCCCGTATCCCTTTCAGTACAATCTGCATCGGCTCAGTCCTGAGTCTCAGCAGCGCTGCCTCGAGGGTTTAGAGCGTTTAGAGGTAAAGTCGCGCGCGGATTCTCGGCCGCAGAACTTTGGGGAATGGATTGACCAAAGCTTTGGAGACGGCATCTCAAAAATTTTTATGCGTCCCTACAATTTTAAAGTTTGGGCGCACCCCCCCGAGCTCATGAGTTATCAGTGGATTGGTGAGCGAGTGGCTCAGGTGCAGATCGAAAGAGTGCGAGAAAATATTCGCCTTCAAAAAGATGATGTGAGTTGGGGGCCGAACGCCACGTTTCGATTTCCAAAACAAGGAGGTACCGGAGAAATCTGGAAGCGAGTAGGCCGTCTTGTGGGGAATCGTCTTCGCCTTAAAACTCGAGTCACGCGAATAGATCTTCGAGCAAAGAGGGTGACGCTCGAAGCCAGTGATCAAATCGAGTTCGATTATTTGCTCAATACTCTTCCGCTCGATGTCTTTGCGCGACTGGCTCACTTTGAGCTCGCCGGCGAGCTTCTCTTTTCGCGATCCCACATTGTGGGTCTTGGGCTTGAGGGGCCTCAGCCCGAAGAGCTTCGCACGAAGTGTTGGATGTACTTTCCGGAGTCAAACAGTCCCTACTACCGAGCCACCGTGTTTTCGAATTACTCTCCTGCCCATGTGCCCAACCCAAGCAAACACTGGAGTCTGATGTGTGAAACGGCAGAGTCGTCGTACAAAAAAGTAAGCACGCAGACTTTGATCGCAGATACCGAGAGAGCCTTGCGAGAGGATGGCTTGATTTTGCCTGAGACGAGAGTGGTGTCTCGATGGCATTTTGTGGCGCCTCACGGCTATCCAATTCCTAGTCTAAATCGCGATCAGATTGTTCATGATGCGCTTCATCGCTTAGAGGCCTACTCGGTTTACTCGCGAGGGCGATTTGGACTTTGGAAGTACGAAGTGAGTAATCAAGATCATAGCTTTATGCAGGGCTACGAGTGGGCCAGTGGGCTCATCGAGGGCACGGAGCAGTGGACCTATCGAGATCCTGCGCGCGTAAACGCACCGGGCAAGCGCCCTCGTCTTCCGCAGATTTGGTGATCAACTCTCGACTCGATGCGATCATTTAAAATAGGATGAAGTGATGAAGGTCTCAAACGATTTAATTGAGGACTATCGCCGTAAACTTGAGAAAGCCCTCGCTCGACTAGAGTATAGCTTTGCTAAGGTTCAAAAACTTCCGCTGAGAGCCGATGCGTTTGATGATGAGAGTTTGGAGACCTGGGAAAGTTTTTGTTCGCGATTTTCAAAAGTCATCGATCTCTTTTTAACCAAGTATATCAAGGCAAGGGTTTTACGTGAGGATCCTGGATTTGAGGGTACTTTGAGAGACTTTGTGAATCAGGCCGAGAAAATGAATTTGATTGAATCGGCAGATCGCTGGATGATTTATCGTGAGCTGCGTAACTCAGTTGCTCATGATTATACAGAAGAGGAACTTGTAGAGTTCTTCGATAAATTTTTAAAAGCTACGCCTGAGATCGTAGCGATACGATCGAAGATCGCTCGATGAGAATTTCTGACGCCCATAAGAATTCAATGATTTCGGTAATCGAAGATTTTTTAGGGGGCCAAAAGGGACAGCTTCGTCTTTTTGGAAGCCGGACGCGAGATCAGGGTAGAGGAGGAGACATTGATCTTTTACTCCTGGTGCAAAGTGATGATCTTCTCAAGGAGCTTAAGCACAGAAAGCAAGAGATTATTGTGCGTCTCAAAGACCGAATCGGCGATCAGAGAATAGACTTAGTGATTGAGAGTTCGGTCAACTTGGAGAAGGCGCAGACACCCTTTATCGAGAGTATTTTGGATTCTAGCCTTTTGTTAAAGGACTGGATCTAAGCGGGTTTCGAATCTATAAAATCAGTCATCGTGGAACGTACGCATTATCCAGTGATAGCGGTCGGTGGGGGTCCTGCCGGTATTTCTTTAGCCATTGAGTGTGTTGAACAGGGTCTGGCCCGCGAAGATGTTTTAGTGCTCGAAAAGGGCGAAGTCATTGTGAAGGCGATTCAGCAGTTTTATCCTGATAAAAAAATGACTCTCGCGAATTACAAAAATCTGCCAACAGAGACTCATGGCCATTTGCCGTGCTTTCCCGACCTCACCAAGGCGGAGACGATCGTTTATTTTGATGAGCTGATTAAAAAATACGAGCTGCAGTATCACCTCAAAGCCGAGGTCTCTAAAGTGATGCCGCGTGAAGACGGTCGCCTCAGTGTTTGGGTGAATCAGCGGGAGCTCACCGCCGATGTGGTGGCTATCGGAATCGGTATTTTAGGCCGACCCAATAAGCCCTCCTTCAAGATTCCGCTTAAACTTAAAGACCAAGTTCTTTTTGATCTCACCACAGTCCCTGTGAAAAGCGGAAAAGTTTTAGTGGTCGGTGGTGGAGATACATCTTCAGAGTATTGTCAGATTTTGGTGGCCGAAGCTTGTGAAGTTTCGCTTTGCTATCGCGGCAAAGATTTTCATCGCATGATGGAGAGCAATCGTGATGCGGCTCTCAAGCTGAACCACGAGGGAAAGCTGAGATTTATTTTAGAGAGAGAAATTGCCGCCATCGAAGAGGTCGAGGGACGCCCGAAGGTGATTTATCAGGGAGATCACGAGCCTGAGATTTACGATCGCGTGATTTATGCGATTGGGGGAACAACGCCCGTGAATTTTTTGAAAACCATTGGGGTAGAATTTGACGAAAAGCAGTGGCCGAAAGCGGGGCCTTCGGGAGAAACGAATGTGCCTGGTGTTTATCTGACGGGCGACTTGATTGCGGGCAAAACGGGTGGCTCGATCATCACGGCTTACAACTCATGTTTTAGAACGGCGAAAAGTATCTGTGACTACCTCTCACGAAGCCGTCGCTAAGCATTACGAGCGTCATCCCTATCCGCGGTACCCGTGGTTTTTCTGGGGGCGCTGGAAAGATCTCGAGAAGCTCGATTTGAGAGGCTGGGGAATTGAGGGCAAAGTGCGCGAGACGTGGCTCTGTGGCGCCGGAACCGTGCAGCCTCTTTTGTTTGCCCGAAGAAATCCCCGGGTGAGATTCCTCGCCACCGATCTCTCGCAGAGAAGTCTTAACCAGGCACGCTGGCGTTGCCGAATTTTTGGAGCGTGGAACGTTCATTTTGAAAAGCAAGACTTAATGAAGATGACTGAAGAAGCTCGATTTTGTGCGATCGATGCGTATGGAGTGATTCATCACTGCGAGAGCCCACGACGCGCACTCGAAACACTGGTGAGAGCATTGCGAGTGGGCGGGGTTCTGCGTTTGATGCTGTACTCGACTGAGGTCCGAGGTGAGATCGAGCAGGTTCGTGCGGAGCTTTTAAAGCAAAAGAGAGATTGGTCTGATGCGGAGCTTTGCGCTGAGCTTCGGCTGCGATCGGTGGATTTTGATGGAGACTTAAAAAACAAGTCGGGCCGAGCGGACGCTCTTCTTCATCCTTTGGTCCATTGTTTTGATGACAAGCAGATCGAAAATTTACTTGAAGGACTAGCTTTAAAAAAAATATCTCACATCAAAAAATCGAATCATCTGTTGATGCTCAAAAAACTGCATCGAGTGTCATAGAGTCCACGTTTTTATTTTCTCGCTTTTCGATAGCATTCTTGGTCTATAGACGCCTTCATGCTCAGTGTATTGATCTCTATTTTATTGGTGAGCGATGCTCGTTGTGCTTTAAGTTTAGCACGCTCCGACATCGAAATTTATTTGAACAAGATAGAGAAGCGACCT
>JBILFF010000191.1:0-4865 GCA_044351695.1 Bdellovibrionota bacterium | reverse complement strand
AGGCTAGAGTCAAGCTCGGCTATACTACAACGCCCGGAGCGTTGGTCTACACAGGGCCTGGCGAAACCACAACCCGTATCATAGATATGGCTGGAAGCACGGGTGGTGCAACCCTCGACCACTCGGGTACCAACCTTCTGAAGTTCACCAGCGATTTGTTGGTCTCGGGTATTGGGCCCAAGCAGTTGACACTTCAAGGGCCGACATCTGTCTCCACGGGTGAGGTTGCCGGTGTGATCAGTGACAGTTTGGGTGGTGCCGTCACCATTACCAAGGCCGGTGGCTCTGTCTGGAGACTCTCGGGTAACAACACCTTCTCGGGCAATGTGAACGTCAACACAGGCATACTGGTCGTGGCAAGCAGTGGAGCGCTCGGTGTGGGGAATAAGACCGTGTTTGTGAATAATACTGACAATGCTCCAGAACTCCATCTGGATGGATCAGCCGGGCCAATTACCCTCGGAACGAACCTCGCTTTCCAGACAAGCAATGCCGGCAAAGGGTCCATTCATAACATCCGTGGAACCAACGTGATTGCTGGAAACATTACAATGACCTCGGGTGGCGGGCGTACGATAGTCACCTCCTGGGCTGACAAATTGTCTATCTTGGGCAATATTACTCCGAATGCAACTGGGCGTGATCTTTATCTCCGTGGCGACGGCGACGGTGAGATCTCAGGTGTGATCGCCAACGGGAGCACCGTCAACATGCCTATTTTCCGCGAAGTCGGCACAGGAACATGGACGCTCTCGGGTACGAACACCTATTCGGGCATGACGACGGTGAACAGCGGAACCTTGGCGCTCAAGGGCGGGGGCAAGTTAGCCAGCACCGGATTGGTCGTGAATGCAGGTGGAAGCTTTGTAATCCATAACAGTGCTCTTGCTAATGACACGAATCGCTGGGTTGACACGGCTGCTGTGACGTTAAACAGCGGCGTATTCAACTTCTCCCATACGGGCGGTGAAGCGGATTACTCAGAAAAAGCAGCCGGACTTGTTGTCGTCAATGGCGCCAGCACGCTGTCAGCATCGCAAGCTGATGTCGGCAGAACCTCGGTTGTCTCGTTTGCCTCGCTGACACGCACCGGCAGCGGAACCATCAATTTCACGGGCGAGGGCCTGGGTCTGAGTGAACAGAACAAGATACTGTTCACAAACATGGTGGCCTCTACGAACTTCATCGGTCTGTGGGCGACCTATAATACGACGAATTTGGCAGCATACGATGTCACTATGGGTATCATACCTGCTTCCGCTACTGCCTTCACGAATCTCACGGCCAAAGGACCGTCGATCATTCCGGATAATCAAACGCTCAACGCCCGGATCAACGAAGAAGGGACCAGCGGGGGAATATCCCTTGAAGGTGCCAAGACAAACAAGATCAACTCCTTGTTGCAAAATACGATTTTTGCAGCCACGGTCGCTATGACGAATAAGACCCTGTTGGTGTCAGACATCATGATGGCTTTCGACACGGGAGCACTCACGCTGGGGTCAGCCCCCAGTCAAGGGTTCCTTGCTCCATTGGTGGCGAGCGGGCAACTCCAGCTCATCAACCAATCTACGAATGTGTTGACGATTAATGCCTCCATCACGAACAATACCGGTGCGTCGTCGCTCAACAAGATCGGCTCAGGCGTGGTCGTACTCACCGGCACGAACACCTACACAGGCCCGACAACGATTCAGCAAGGAGTGTTGGAATTTGGCGGTTCCTCGACCCAAATCCGGAGTGGCGTTATCAGCGGAAGCGGCACGCTGGCCAAGAGCGGAAGCGGCACACTCACACTCTCCGCCGGGAACAACTACACAGGCCCGACAACCATCAGCGGCGGCACATTGAAGGCGGGGAATGCCGCAGCGCTTGGTTCAGCGACGGTGGGTACAACTATTACAAGTGGCGGTACACTGGATGTCAATGGATTTAATTTAGGTGATGAAGTGGTGACTGTCGCCGGCGCGGGCATCGGCAATGCAGGTGCGATTATCAATTCGTCAGCGACCACCGATTCACAGAATGCATTCCGCTTTGTGACGATGACAGACGATACGACCTTTGGTGGTAGCAGGCGGTGGGATATCCGCAATAACCCCACAGCTACATTTGATATGGGTGGCAAAACCCTGACCAAGACAGGCGCCAACTGGTTTGTACTCGTCCAAGCGAATGTGCTCAATCCTGGCGCGTTTAATATCAAGCAAGGAGCAATCCAGCTCGCGAACACCATGACGATGGGGGGAAGTTCGGCCAATCGTGTGACGGTACAGAGCGGTGCATCTCTCGATCTCTACGCACTGCCCACGCCGATCACGTGGTCCTTGGCGCTCTCGAATAATGCCACGGTAGCGATTTCTGCCGGCACGGGGACACAGAATACATGGTCCGGACCTGTGATGTTAAATGGCACAGGAGTTCTGGCCTCCGCTACTTTTGTGATGACGCTCAGTGGCCCCATCACGGGCACAGGTCCGTTGCAGAAGACCGGAACAGGTACGGCTACGCTGTCCGGCACGAGCACGTACGGTGGAGGCACCATTGTTACGGCTGGCACGTTGCAGTTAGGCGATGGCACGACCGCCAGCGGCATGATCAGCGGGGATGTCACAAACTTGGCCACACTGGCCTTCAGCAATCCGACAACGACAACGTACTCGGGTGTCATCAGGGGCGTAGGCGCGGTGACAAAGCAAGTCAACAGCACCCAGATCCTCTCCGGTGCAAACACCTACAGTGGCGCGACCACGGTGAATGCCGGCACGTTGCTCGTCAACAGCCCCGGTTCGCTGTCCAACAGCGCGGTGTCAGTCTCCAGCGGAGCCAGCCTGGGCGGCAACGGCACGATCTACGGAATAGTCAATATGGCTGCGGGCTCCATCCTGGTACCGGGTGACACCAATGTCATCGCTACACTCACGCTGGGGAACAACAGCGCGACCTCACTCACACTGAATGGAAATACACTGCGCTTTGACCTTGCAGCAGGTGATGGTGACAAGATCGCCATCACGGGCGGCTCCGGCAATGTCGTTGTGAACGGCGTGAATATCGTGGATCTTAATTTCACCGCCGGTTCGTTACCTGAGGGCACCTACACCTTGATGACCTTTGCGTCCAAGACCGGCAGCGGCGCCTTCGCGCTGGCCCAAGGCTATCCGAATGCCACGCTGACAGCCGATACTACCAGTCTGGTCTTGACAGTCGGTGAGGGCGGGACCACCTACGGCGGCTTGACATGGAAGGGAAATACGTCGTCGATCTGGGACGCCATGGCCGATAAGAACTGGACAGCCCAGGGAATAGCGACCAACTTTACCGCAGCGGACTGGGTCACCTTTACTGACACGGCATCGCGTTTCACGGTCAACAGTTTGGGTCCTGTAGTGCCCTCCTCTATCCTGTTCAACAACAGCGCCAATGCGTACACGGTTGCGGCTGCCATTGACGGGACTGCAGCTCTTGTCAAACAAGGGACGAGCACCGTCACCCTGTCCGGCGTGAGCACCTACAATCCGTCGTCGCTCAGCATCGGCGCCGGCACGCTGGCACTGGCTGGCGCGAGCCAGTTGAACAGCGGGCTCTATGCGGCCAACATCAATAACTTCGGCACCTTTAACTACGCCAGCTCCGCGACACAAACCTTGAGCGGCGCCGTCTCGGGTTCCGGCTTGTTGACGGTGTCCGGTTTAGGGTCGCTGACGCTCGCAGGCACGAACACCTTCACCGGCAACCTGACGGTCAATAATGGAACCCTGGTTCTGACCGGGAGCAATGCGCTGACCACGGCCACCGTGAATGTCGGTGCCACCGCGGTCAACAATGCGGTTATGAAGCTGACGTCGGGTTCCAGCCTCATCGGTACCACGGGCAACTTCACGGTTGGCAGTGTTGATAATGGTTATGGCGCTGTCTATATCGATGGCGGACGAGTCGTGAGAGCGGCACCCGCAACCATCGATGGGGCCTTTTGTTTCGGCACCGTCGCAGGAGGTTATGGCTACTTTAACATGAGCAATGGCGACATTTCCAGCACACGTTTTCAGCTCGGATCCGGCATGGGCCTCGCACGCATCGCAAACGGTATTGCCTCCTTCTCCGAATACATCATATTCCCGCGATCCGCAGGTAGTACAGGTGTATTGACCATTGACGGCGGTTCCTTGTACCACACGAATGCGTCCCAAAACGTAGCCCTCGGTTATGATGGCGGGCGCGCGGAACTGAACATGACGGGTGGTCTGCTCGACAGCACAGGAAAGTCGTTGACCGTGCGTCAAGGCTCTTCAAATCCTACAGGCATTGTTAGCCTCTGCTCGGGCACACTGATTGTCGATAATTTCCAAAATACAAGTCCCGGTGTTGCGCTTCTCAACTTTAACGGTGGACTGCTGACGGCCAGCGAGTTTTCAGTAGCCTTCCTGCCGTCGACCATGACCGGTGTCTATGTGAACGGTCCGTTCGGTGCGAATGCCGGTGGTGCCATGATTGACTCGGCAGGCAGGGACATCACATGTGTTGCACCTCTTCGCGCTCCTACAGGAAACGGCGTGACCGCCATCTCCCTGAGCTCGCAAGGCTCCGGGTATATCGGCGAACCCTACGTCTCCATCATGGGTGACGGAGTCGGAGCGACGGCTGTTGCGAACATGGTGGATGACGGCACAGGAAACGGCACGTATAAAGTCGGAAGTGTAACCGTGACGTCTCCGGGTGTCAATTACACCACCGCGACCGTCTCCTTCCTCAAGGGAGGCGCCTCAGCCGGGTCTCCGATCGTGGCCGCAGTGACGCTCGCGCCAACAACATCCGGCGGCTTGACCAAGCTGGGACTTGGCACGCTGACGCTCTCTGGGACCAAC
>JBILFF010000050.1:0-14861 GCA_044351695.1 Bdellovibrionota bacterium | reverse complement strand
TCAAAGTCTTTCGGCAACTCTCGAACAAGTTGATGAAGAGACTGGAGAGATGCTCTAGCCATTCTCTGGATCGAGCGGCGGTCTTTTTTGCCTCGCGTGCCAAGTTCTGAATGCACTTTAGCCTCTAGCTCCGTTTTTCCAACTCCATATTCAATCCACTGAGAGTGATGAGATTTCAAAATTTCAAAAACACGGGGCTTATGTTTTGCTAAACTCTCCTCAAAACCACGAAGAGCTCTTTCGATAGCTCCATCAACGACTTCAGGCTGGAGAGTACCACTCTCAATCGACATTCGCAGTGATTTGTACTCCGTCCAAATTCCTCGATGCTGAACTGAAACCCCCGAACGAGAGAGCTCTACCGTGAGGCGAATCAAAAGCTCAGAAAAAATATCGTTTACCTCCTGAGCGGTAAACCTTTTGCGAAGAGTCTTGGCACGATGAGGAAGAAGGTGAAAATAAACGATGTCCTCTTTTGCCGGAGAAAGCTCCTCCGATGGAATATGAATGGGACCCGTCAGAGCTCGGCCCACACTCTCGCCTACGCGATAGACCCACTGCCAAAAGGTACTGCTCAAATTAGCCCTATCGAGAGAACTCAAAAGCTCAGAACAAGCTTTGCTCGAGTCCTCAAACTGCTCTGGATGTGCGTCGAGAGAACAGCATGCAGCAAACACCCAAACCATCAGGGCGCGTCGAAGCCAGGGGCTTAGAGTTTTAATCCTCTCGGATTTTTTGCTTCGATAAAACCACATACCTTCTCACCACTTAGCTGATGATAGACCAGCTAGAGCCCTGAGGGTGATGCAAGGATTGTGCCACTCAACTTGTGAGTAGCGATAGACATGAAGGAGCCGTAAACTATCAGAAATGCGCGGGTTTTCCTTTTTTATCATGATCTCACTCTGTGGGTGTTTACCCAAATTATGGGGGGCCGCGCCGACAGAGACATCGCAGTTGGGACAAGAGAGACTTCGAAGTGAGTTTCAAGCGAGCTTGAAGAGCGCCGAGCTTCGCGAGACTTTTAAAAGAAATTTTGGCTTTGCGGACGTCGCCGAGTGGTACTGGTTCGACCTGAGAAATTCAAAAAAGTCCGTAGGAACCCCCCTGAATCTTCAAAGCTCCACTTTTGAAATTCGACGACTTCTCTCGACGCAACCCTATCGATTGGACCGAATCGGACACCAACTTTCTCTTTGGGTCAGTCAAGCCATCAACCGCCCTTTTGAAGCTTTTGGTCTTTTGATGAAGCTTGCCGATTTATTGGTCGCGTCGATTTTGATTGTTCTATTAATGATTTTTGGACTTCATAGTTCCCTCTGGAGTCCCGCCATTCGTCGAGATTTGAATCGCTTGTTCGGAACTACAGGCCCATCGGCCTTTTATTTGAGCATGGGGTTCTTAACTGTATTTGCCGCATTCTTTGAGGCTTTTTCGATCCTGGTGTTTTTTGCCGCTCTCATCAGCCTTCTCTATCTCGCTGATCAAAGATTTTTTCTTCGGCTCTGTATTGTCTTTTGCTTGGCCCTCAACCTTCTTCCCGCCTTCAGCGCGCTCAGAGAAGCTTTCGCCACACTCGAAGTGGTTGAATCTTTCTCTAAGCAACGAACGCGCCTCGACGAAAACCCCCGAGCAATTCAAAAACTAAGCCCTGCTGAGAAAGCACTTCTCGCGCTGCAGAATGGAGCCGACTCCGAAGCCAAGGCGATTCTTGATCAGATTAAAGAGAGAGATTTTATTGCTGAGCTCCTCATGGTTCACCTTCAGTACAATCGTACTCAGCCCGAGCAGACTCGTCGCGAACTCCTCCGAGTCTGGCAACTCTTTCCTCATCATGAAATCTTGGCCTTTAATCTTTTTCAGGTTGAGACCCAGCTTCAAAATTTGGTGGCGGCCGATGAGTGGCGAAGCCGAATTTCAGCCTCTTCTCTTAAAGACTACTTTCAACGCTTGATTCATTCAGACCAGCTTCTTCTTCCTGCCTCTGCAGCCACGGCATCACGATTTCTATCTGAATTTAAACGTGAGCTCGGAAATTCATATCAACTTCGGCTCGATCTGCTTTTAAAACTTTTCAGTCCCTGGGTCCTGCTCATGCTTTTCTATTTCTTCTCTTTTAAATCGAGCGGTCTATGTACAGCGACCGGCCAGACAACCCAGCAGCGCCTGGAGCGTCGCTCGCGTCTCGCGACACTCTACCAAGAAAAAGCAGAGGCCATGGAGCCCCAAGCAAGGCATCGATATCAGCAGGAAGTCCGTGAATTCGAGCGCCGAAAACTGTCGCTCTTAAAAATTTCGTCATGGATACACCCTTCAGCCGCTTGGACTCTGCAAGAAAAATGGTTGTCGAGCCTCGTCTTAGCCCTGCTCCCGATGAGTCTTCTTGTGGCCTCACTTCCTTTGCATTTTCAAAACAGCCTCTTGAGCGTCATGGGTCTGCGAGAACTTGAACTT
Source organism: Bdellovibrionota bacterium (assembly GCA_044351695.1). GTDB lineage: Bacteria > Bdellovibrionota > UBA2394 > UBA2394 > UBA2394 > JBILFF01. The sequence continues at coordinate 12,407 of JBILFF010000050.1, read as the reverse complement.
CCTCTCGCTTATGGATTGAGCCTCCCCTTATTCATTGGTGCGATCGGCCTCATGATCTTGATTCGCATGATTGGTTTAAAGAGGTGGGAGTCATGAGTGAACTCGGCGATTATTTTCTGAAACTCGAGCAAGAGAAGTGGTCTGGAGAAGTTCAAGTCAGCTCGAGCGAAGGCAATGCCTTTGTGATTTTAGATCGAGGTCAGTTTATATATGCTCATCGACCTATTGATCGAGCCGTCGATCGTCTCTCAAAGATAAAAAGCCTTAAACTCCCTCCTGCAGAGATCATCTCATCTAGTCACACGTGGGAAGATTTCGTGAAACATTTGCTTTCACTCAACCTTCAAGATGCCGATAGACTCACTCAGTTCCTGAAGAGTGATCGCCTCGAGCTCTTTTTTAGAATGTTCTTTTGGCGAAATGTAGAATTGACGGCTCGCGCCTTCGACGTCAATGCGAGCAGCTCTCCCACCTTGAGCTTCTACTCAAAACGAGAGCTTCAAAAGCTCGTCAACGAGGCTCTATCGCGTATCGAAGAATGGCCCCTGATTCAAAAAAGAATTGGGTCGGGCCGTCGTATCTTCGTTTCTCGAGTGGCTCGATCGGACCCTCGCGGTCATCGCTGGTCGGCTCGAGACGCTATCGATTCAGCGATTAGCGAATTTGAGGGGGGAACACAAAGTAGCCCTCCAAAAGACTTTAGTGAAAGCCAGTCAGACATTCTGAATTTGTGCAATGGGGCGAACTCTGTTCAAGAAATTGTTCGACTCTCTGCGGATGGTGAGTTTCTGACACTGCGTCGAATGATCGATCTCTGGGACAAGGGATTGATTGCCCCCAAAGAGGAGGAGGGAGGCACTTCGACACGAGACGTAAAAATTTTGAGATCTTGGAATGACGCCAAAGCTACCCTGGTCTCAGTCAGTTTGTTCTGTTTGACCTTGTTTTTCTTTAAATACGCTGTGCTCCCGCAGGACGAGCCCCAAGTGTCGACAGAGTTGTTGAGTGCCTTAGAGATCTATCGGGCAGAGAAGGGTCGTTACCCCGTTTCATTGCAGGAGCTGCAAGCGACGGGCTTGTTTAGCTCTCAAAAGACCGCGATACTGGAGTATCAGCTGATTCATTTGACGCATTATCAAATTCGAGTGAAAAAGGATTAAAGTGTTTGAACGAATCCGAGAGAGGACGCTAGCAATTTGGGATCAGGGCCTTGATTGGCTCCTGCGTCGATGGTCGCACGCATTGATTCCCGTTTCTCTTGCACTTTGCAGTGCTTTTTTAGTCGAAAATCCTCTGCGAACCGAGCTACCTCATTTAAAAATTGGAGATATTGCCTCGGGTGATGTCAAAGCCCCGAATCGACTCTCCATCATCGATGAGGATCTTACTCGGGCACGACAGATTGCCGCTGAACAAGATGTGCCGCCCGTCTTTGATTTCGACTCGCAGTCTCAGAGCACAACGCTGGCACGCGTAAGATCGGCCTTTGAGGCGGCACGCAAAGGCAATGAAAGCGAAGCCACTTTAGAAAGTCTTTTAAGAATTGATTTAGAGCGAGCCGAGTGGGTCGCTCTCAAGCAAGGGCAGTTCTCACCGGCTATAGAGTCAGCACTGAATCTGATCTTAGAGAATATTTTGCGACACCACTTGCTCGTCCATGAGGATTTTCAGCTCCAATCTTCTGGCAAGCTCTTCATTTTAAGAGATCTTTTTAGCGAGATCGAAGAAACCATGGGTCGTGAGCGCTTTGAAGAAAAAATCCTCTCGCCAGAAATGCTGCAAGAGCGCCTGAGCAGCCTCATTCAGAGTAATCATCGAACGCTCAATCAGATTCCTCGATCGACGAAGCTTCAGCTCGCCTCGATCGCCAGCAAACTCTTAAGCCCAAACACTAGCTTTAACCAAATTGAGACTACCAATCGAAAGAAAGAAATCCAGTCGAGGGTGGAACGGGTACAGGTAGACATCGAAAAGGGTGAGATGATTATTCGCGAGGGCCAGAAGGTCGATCGCTCACACTTGATTTTGCTGGAGGGAATCCGTTCGCAATCGAGGCAAGTCGTAAAATGGAGTCAGTATTTTGGTTTGGCCGCCCTCCTCTTTTGTCTCGTTTTTATTTTTCATTGGGTGGGAGCAAGAAACTTTAAGAAATTCAGAATGAGCACCCGTGATCGGATCGTTCTCGGGTCTTATTTCGTTCTGAGTTTAGGCTTAATTACCTCTTTAAATTTTTTAACAAGCGCCGCCGAAAGCCACAACGACTCTGGCATTTCGCTGACCCCACTAATTCCATTTGCATTTGTAGGCATGACCTTGCGCCTGTTTACGAGCATGGAGATCACAGCATTTTTTGCGATTCTCCTCGGGCTATGTGTGGGCTGGTTGATGCAAGATCCGTACATTTCTTTAGTGTTTATTGCCGTCTCATTTGCTGGAGCAGCAGCGATGCGGCACATCAATCAACGAATGGATGTCGTCAAAGCCGGTTTATTTGCCGGAGCCGTTCAATGCTCCTTGATCCTTTTGGGAGCGATTTTAGGTTTAGTCCCATCTGTAGGCTTTGAAAATTCTTGGGTGGATCTCTTAATGACCGCGGCCTTTGCGATGGCATCGGGGCTTTTGAGCGCGAGCATCGTTTTGGTGAGCCAACCCCTCATTGAATTTTTAGGCTACACCACAGATCTCCGTCTCATGGAGCTATCCAACACCAATCATCCGCTTTTGAAAGAGCTTATTATGAAAGCGCCAGGCAGTTACTACCATTCATTTGTGGTCAGCCAGCTTTCTGAAAAAGCCGCCGAAGCCATCAACGCCAACCCGCTCTTCGCTCGAGTCGCCTCGCTCTACCATGACGTCGGCAAGCTCACCAAGCCGCTCTACTTTATCGAAAACATCCAAGGTGAAAACAAGCACGATAAGCTTGTTCCCACCATGAGTGCCTTGATTATTGCGAATCATGTCAAAGAGGGAATTGATTTGGCTCAAAGATACCAGGTGCCACAGAGCATTATCGAGGTGATTCCTCAACATCACGGCACAGCCTTGATTTCTTATTTTTACGATAAGGCCAAAAAAGCGGCGGGTTCAGAGGCTGAAGTCGATGAAAAGGACTTTCGATATCCAGGACCCAAACCCCAGACTAAAGAAGCCGCCATTATTATGTGCGCGGATGCTGTAGAGGCCACGGTCAAAAGCTTAGGAAATATGAGCGTGGATCAGCTGCGCCAGAAGGTCAACGCCACGATTCGGCGGTTTTTCTTAGATGGACAGCTCGATGAGTGTGAACTTTCGCTGAAAGACTTGAATCGAATTGGAAATGCCTTTGTGAATGTGCTGCAAGGGATTTATCATCAACGCATTGAATACCCGCATCTCCAAGAGCAAGAAAAACACTCCGAGGCCCAAGAACCTCAAACGAAAAGTATTACCTCCAAGAGCCTTCACTCCTGAGCCTCTCTTTACAAAGATGGGGGTCATTCAATGCCGGATCGATCGAGTGCCAGAAATTAAACTTAGATGGAAACGTTTGAGTCGGATTTTGCCGAGTTTGTTTCAAGAAATTTTAAAAACTCAATTCTTAAAGCCCTCGAAGGTAGAGCTTTGGCTCACCTCTGGGCGAGAGCTTAGGCCGCTCAATCGAGCGTTTCGAGGAAAAGACAAATCCACAGATGTTCTCAGTTTTCCCTCTGAGATCCCCGGCCTTTTGGGATCGATTGTCATCGATCTTGAAATTGCTCAACAACAAGCTCGTCGGTATCGTCACAGCCTTGAGCGAGAAGTTTTGGAACTCTCTGTTCATGGCGTATTTCATTTGATGGGATTTGATCATGAGAACAGAGCGGAAGCTCAAATGATGAAGGCTTATGAAATTTATTGGACGAAGGGGATTAAGATTTGAGGCCGAGTAGAATTCTTTGGATGATTCTTGCGGGCATTTTGCTGGCCACGGCTCATCCGTTTCGTTGGAATGAAATCGAGTTTGATCCGAATTTTTTTAGCTTTATTCTCGCGAGTGCTGGCCTATGGCTTTTATTGAAAAAAGCGACCGTCCCTGCAAAAGCTCGTCAGCGCTTTTTAATGGGCTTCACGGCGGGTTTGGTCTCTTACGCTATCGTTTTGTTTTGGATCGTGATTGCCCTCAAAGAGTTTGGGGGACTCTCTCTGTTTTTGGCCATCTTCATCGCACTCGCTCTCTGGGCTTACTGCGCCATTTACTTGGGCGCTTGGGCCTGGATTGCGGGCCATCCGTCCGTGAAAGGTCAGTCCGTTGGCCTCCGTCTATGGCTTTGGGCCTCAGCCTGGGCCGGACTCGAAGCCATTCGTGAATATTTATTTACAGGATTTGCCTACGGAGAAATCGGATATCATTTTGCACACGCTCCTTTGATTTCAGCTTCTGCATCGATCTGGGGCGTTCATGGGCTCAGTTTCTTTTGGGTCTTTTTGATGGCAACGATCACTGAATTCTCGGAGTGGTACCCCCAGAGACTAACGCGTCGCTTGGTTTACGGAAGCTGGGCCATCATCGCCATGGTGATTCTCTACGGACGACTCTTGTCGTTTTATGGAGTCGAAACTCAAAGTATGCGAGTGGCCCTTGTTCAACCCAACATCGAGCAAGACCTCAAATGGAGCCCCGAGAAAGTTTCGGAGCACTTCGATAAGCTGCTTCGACTCACACGCGCTGCCGCAGAGCCCTCGCCGGATCTCATTGTTTGGCCTGAGACAGCCTTTCCCGTTTTGATTCAAAACTCCCAGCGAACGCTTCCGTTTTCGTCTTCTATTCCAGTACTTGTCGGTGCTGTGACCGGCGAACGCGGAGTAAATCGAAACTCAGCTCTTCTTCTCGAGGGCGATCAGATTAAAGCTCGCTTTGATAAAATCCATCTTGTTCCCTTCGGGGAATATGTGCCTTTGGAGAACTGGCTTCCTTTTGAAAAGCTCGTAGAAAATGTGGGGAGATTTGTGCCTGGCACTTTGGATCAACAGCCCCTTCAACTCTCTTCAAAGAATGTCAAAATGGGGCCTTTGATTTGCTACGAAGACACTTTCACTCGTCACAGCGTCAGACATGCTCGGCAGGGAGCGCAATTACTCGTTAATATGACCAATGATGCTTGGTATGGCAAAAGCTCTGCCCTTAAGCAACATGCCGATATGGCCCATCTTCAAGTGATGAGCACGGGCTTGCCCATGGTTCGGGCCACAAACACCGGACTTAGCTCGTCTATTAGTATTTATGAGCGCGAAGATTTTGAGAAAGAAGTCGAAAATAATTTTTTTGCAGAAGTAAATGTGCCCCTGGAACCTCGCCAAAGTTTTTTTGTTTTAACCTATCCGTTCATGCAGTGGATTTGGGGTCTCATTTTTGTTATAGCCCTGGTATGGAAGTTTCGCGATCCGACAAGAAAGATCTTCTGGACCAAATCTCTCAAATAGAAGAGCGGCTTGTGCAGCTCGGGAGGCTGCTTTGACGTCGTTCGAATCCGCGACGAAAAAGCTTCGTTAGAAGAACAATCGGCCCATCCGGATTTTTGGAACAGTCCCGATAAAGCCCGAGAAATTAATTCTCGAATCGAACAGATCAACAAACTTTTAGATCCTTTTGATCGCGTCTCCAAACAGTGCTTAGAGCTAAAAGAGATCATCGAAATGTCTGAGCCTGGAGACCCATTGATTGCTGAAGCATCAAAAGACTTTCCGGGCATGCAATCTGATTTACGGACACTAGAGCTTAGACAAATGCTCTCGGGTGAGGCCGATCATCTGCCCGCCATTGTGAGCATCAACTCAGGATCGGGGGGAACAGAGGCTCAAGACTGGGCGCAAATTATTCAGCGCATGATGATCCGTTATGCTCAACAGCGAGGCTTTCAAGTGGAGTTGGTGGATGAGCAAATGGGGGATGGTGCAGGCATTAAGTCTTGTACTTTCATTGCTCGTGGCGATCATGCGTATGGATATTTTAAATCCGAACGCGGGGTTCATCGTTTAGTGAGAATATCGCCGTTTGATGCAAATAAGAGACGGCATACTTCTTTTGCAGCGGTAGATGTGGTGCCAGAGATTGATGATAAAATTGAGATTGAGATTCGGCCCGAAGATTTAAAGGTCGACACCTTTCGTGCCGGAGGTGCTGGTGGTCAGCACGTCAACAAAACGGAGTCGGCAATTCGCATCACTCACATCCCTTCAGGGATCGTCGTGGCCTGTCAAACGCAGCGATCTCAGCATCAAAACCGTGATACAGCGATGAAGATGCTTCGCTCAAGGCTTTACGAGCAAGAGCTTGAAAAGCGGCAAGCAGCCGTAGACGCAAAAAATGCAGAGAAAAGTACGATCAGTTGGGGAAGCCAAATTCGATCTTACGTTTTACACCCCTACCGAATGATCAAAGACCATCGCACAGACCATGAAACCGCTAATGTGGAGCCCGTTTTAGACGGAGATTTGAATTCTTTTGTAGAAGCCTTTTTGCTCAGCCGAGCTGAGAAGAATTAACGGCTCATCCACACAGGCGCTTCACTCCAAACATTCACTTGATGTGTCAGACGGCAGCCCGACCGCATCTCTTGCGCCTGAAAACTCAGAATCGGTGTATCATCGACTCGAAAAAGCTCGACTTGATCAAAAAATTCAATCTCGACCCGACTTCCTCCACGCCAACGCACGAAAAGTCGATAGGGGGTTGGCAAAGATGATCGCGAATCAAAAAAACTAAAACGATAACTCGTTTCGTCAAAACCAATAGATCTCAGTTGAATATTAAAGAGCGCAGGATCTTGGAACCCCTCCGGCAGGGATGAGGCTGAAGAAACAGGTTCTTTCACCAAAAAATTTTCAGCTTTAGAATCTTGAGTCTTGAGGGTTTCGGGACAGCTGCCTGACACTTCAGAAAGGATTCGAAGCGAGGCAAAAAAAACTCTCGAAGAATCGACTGGAAAGGTCTTTCCTTCTTCGGATAGCCGAGCCGGCTTTTTGATCGCCTCTACAGGCCCAGGGCCCGGCTCTCCTGGCGCGACTTGTTTAGAGCTGCAAGCGAACAGACACCAAGCCAATACCATGAGCCCCAGCATTTCTAATCTCATGCCCTGCCCTTAGCACATGCCCGCTAGAGCTTCATGGAAATTCTGAGACAATTCGAGGCCTACAAAACCAAGTCAGCCACAGAGGAGACCACCAGAGAGGGTTTAAATGATGAGTGCTTGAGGTCTGAGCGACGACTATCGCCACTCAGGACCAAAATGCTATCGATTCTAGCCGCTTGAGCCATGGCGATATCGGTACCCAAACGATCACCCACCAGAACCATCTCGGATCGTCGAAACTTTTCTCTTCGCAAAACTTCTTGAATCATTCGTGGATGTGGCTTGCCTAAAACAATCTCTGGAGTGCGCTTCGTCGCCAGAGCTAGGGCGGCAGCAAAGGCACCACAATCGGGCTCGGGTCCCTGAGGCGTTGGGCAAAACAAGTCAGGATGCGTGACAATAAATCGACAGTCTCTTGAGAGGAGAAACGAGGCCTGACACAGCTTTTCAAAGTTCAAGCTTCGATCGTATCCTACCACCACCGCTTGAGCTCTCAAACTTGTATGAACAATCCCTGCTGTCTCAAGCATTTTTTTCATCGACAAAGTGCCAAGCAAAAAAATGCGCCTTAAATTTTTTTCTTGTAAATAGCGGATGAGCACTTCGGTCGACAAAATAATTTCGGACTCCGACTGAGCAAGGGCCATGCCACTGAGTTTTGTAAAGTACTCCCCCTTCGATTTTGACGAATTGTTTGTGAAAAAGAAGACTCGGCGCCCCATCTCGCGAAGGCGGTCTATAAGCTCTTTAGCGCCCGCTAGTCTTCTGGCCCCCAGATAGAGTGTACCGTCAAGGTCAAAGAGAAAGACTTTCTTTTCAAAGAATTTTTTTTTGTTAAATTTTGGCTTCGTTCGAATTTTAGGACTCAAAAAATCCTCCATTTTTGGTAAACTAAGTTAGCTCTTTTATGAGAAATATAAAACTGCTCCTACGGTATTCGGTTTGATTGCTACTTATTTTTGAACCGATAAGTTTTTGAACCGGGACTGGTCACTGAGGGCGTTGTGCTGCTTTTCGGAGCGAGCCTAGAGCCACTTAACACTGGGCCCACCTATGTAAATGGGTTCAAAATTTGGCAAGCGCCGATACAGGTGGGAGCAGTTTTTCATTCATGCACTCACCGATTTTAAAAAAATCTGATCTAAGAAAAAGCTATCTTCAGAAGCGAGATCTTTTGCTTCATGCGATGTCTTTACAAGAACGAGAGCAAGAAGCTTGGAGAGCTTTTACTCACCTCAAGCATTGGCTGCGGCCTTCGTTGGTATTGATGTATGCGCCCATTCGTGCCGAGCTGGACTGCCTCAGCTTTTTGGAAGAACTACAAAAACATTCTCGCGTGGCCTTTCCCCGGGTCGAAGGCGAGAATTTGGTCTTTGTGGAGCTACAGAGTCGAGCCGAACTGAAAGCGGGTCGCTATAATCCCGAGCCCACCGGTCAGCAGATTGTTCGGGACTTCAAAAATAGCCTCGTTTTGGTGCCGGGGGTGGTTTTTGGCCGCGAGGGTCAGAGAATTGGCTTTGGAAGAGGCTACTACGATCGATTTTTAGCCGAACAGCCCGGGATTACTCGTCTTGGACTGGCTTACGATTTTCAGCTTTGCCTCGATGCCTGGGAGCAAGTCGACTCGGATCAAGCCATGGACGCAGTAGTTTGTCCTTCGGGCATTTGGGGGAGTGAACGCAAAGTCAAATTGGGCTATAGTCCCAGACAGTGAATTCTTCAGACTTTAAAATTCTTTATATTGGCGACATTGTAGGCGCGTCGGGACGAGAGGCGATTTCTCGGGAGTTGCCCGCACTCCGTGATGCGCTTGAACCTGATTTTATTATTATGAATGCCGAAAATGCAGCTCATGGCTTTGGCCTAACCCCCACGATTGCGAGAGATCTTTTTAAGTTGGGGGCAGATGTTTTGACCGGTGGCAACCACACCTTTGATAAAAAAGAAGTCCAAGAGGTCTTTCGTGAGTTCGGGGATCGCGTGCTTCGTCCGGCTAACTACCCGCCTCGTGCTCCAGGCCAGGGAAGTGCGGTGCTACAGGCGCGAGACGGAACCGAAGTGGGCGTCATCAATTTGATGGGTCGTGTGTTTATGGACCCTCTCGATTGCCCTTTTCAGGCTTTTGATCGCGAATGGGAAAAGCTAGCGGGCCGATGTCGATTTAGCTTTCTAGATGTGCACGCCGAGGCGACGAGCGAGAAGTATGCGTTGGGCTATTATGCCGACGGAAAAATTTCGGCCTACTGCGGTTCACACACGCATGTTCAAACGGCGGACGAACAAATTTTTGAAAAAGGCATGGGCTATTTGTCAGACGCCGGAATGACTGGACCTCAAGATTCTATTATCGGCATGAAAAAAGAAATCATTTTGCATCGCTTTACCGAAAAGCGCCCCGCAAAAATGGAAGTCGCTGAGGGCCGCGGAATGCTGCAGGGTGCCCTTTATCGTCTCTCTCGCGAAACTGGCCGTTGCTTAGAAGTGAAAAGAGTAAGAAAACTCTAAAGATGAATAGCGCTGAACTCACCAGAGAAGTCGATCGTCAACTCGAACGGATTCGTCGCGGAAGCCTAGAGATTATTCAAGAATCAGAGTTGCGCGAAAAAATTCTGCGCTCTCTCAAAGACCAAAAGCCTCTTCGAATTAAAATGGGCTTTGACCCCACAGCACCCGATCTTCACTTTGGTCACAGCCTGGGCCTTCGAAAGCTAAGAGATTTTCAAGACCTTGGGCATGAAGTGTATTTTTTGATTGGAGATTTTACGGGTCGTATCGGTGACCCGACGGGCCGAAGCAAAACGCGTCCCGCGCTTACCGAAGTCGAGATTCAAGCGAATGCGAAAACCTACCAAGACCAAGTCTTTAGAATTTTGGATCCAAAAAAGACCAGAGTCGTTTTTAATTCCGAATGGTGCTCCAAGCTAAAGCCCGAGCAACTCATTGAACTCACGGCGCAAATGAATGTGGCGCGAATGCTCGAGCGCGAAGATTTTAAAAAGAGATACAAAGAGGGGCAGACCATATCGATACACGAGTTTATCTACCCTCTCATTCAAGGTTATGACTCTGTGGCTCTGAAGGCAGACGTTGAACTCGGGGGCCAAGATCAAAGATTCAATTTATTGGTGGGTCGAGATCTTCAGAAATTTTATGGCCAAGAGCTTCAGTGCTTAGTTTTTTTACCTTTGCTCGAAGGAACCGATGGCGTTGAGAAAATGAGCAAATCCTATGGGAATCACATCGGAATCACCGAGTCCCCGCGCGCGATGTTTGAGAAAATTCTTAATATTCCAGATCGCTTGATGAGCAAGTACTTCGAACTGCTCACTCGCGTCGAGCAGACGACTTATTTGAATTGGATTTCGAGTGACCCGCGCGAAGCAAAGTTTAGGCTCGGATTTGAGATCACCAAACTCTATCACTCGGATTCAGAGGCTTTGGAGACTGAGGCTCATTTTAAAAAAGCTTCGGCTCGAGATTATGATAGTACTGAATTCGACGCGATTGAACGTCCAAGCGAACCCGAAAGTCTTGCCAAATTTTTAAGCACGACGACTCGTCTCATCGGCTCCAGCAGCGAAGCTCGCCGGCTACTCGACCAAGGCGGCGTGAGCATGGCATCGAGCAGTGAGAGCATCAAACTTGGGCCACAGCACACCACCAGCGATCTAACGCCAGGCTACGTTTTGCGTGTAGGAAAAAAAATCACTCGTCGAATTAAATAAAAAACGGGTGAGGAACTATTCCTCACCCGTATTGTCGAAGGAGACGGCTTTGATTGAGAAACACATGCGCCCCTCCTCCTCTAGGTTAAACTTTTTTAAGGGCTCGACTCCGAGGAACCCAAACTCACTTGGCTCTGAAATTTTCGAGCGATGTTCATAAGAATTCCAGCTTTGAGTCTCTCATTAAACTCGTTGAGCTTATCATTGATTTGTCTATGCAAAGCGGGAAGCTGCTGAAGCGAAGCACGCCACTCCCGCGCCGATGCTGTTAGCTTAGTCTCGGCAGTTCGCGCCTGAGCCAAATTATTTAAAAGCAAAGACCACCGATCGGCTGCCGAAAGTTCCATCTCACTAATTTGCGATAATAGCTGTTGCTTGGTGAGAGTTTGCTGATAAAGCGCAGAAACTTCAGACTTCCATGTTTCGGGCAGCTTTTCAGTGGCCTGACGCAAAAAAGCCAGCCTCTCGACGATGGCCATTTCATCTTTAGCCATCGCAATCAATTGCGATTCAATATCCATCGTCATCTCTTTTTGAGGCATCGCGGTCAAAGCCAAACCGAGCACTAAGGAAAGCATGAGGGGCAAGGGTGCAAAAGAGACGCCAGGTCCTAAAGCCACTTTAAAGACATCTCTGGGCTCCACTACGCAGAATTTACAAATTTTGTCACAGACCTCGCACAGGCGCCCTCACGGCAGGAGCCCCTTTTCTACGCACTCGTCTTAAGCCACGAAATTATTCGTGATTTTTTAAATTTTAAAAAAAACCTTAAGTTTTTTCAGCGCTGCGTCGATGGAAGAGAGGTGAAGATCAATAATCTCACATTCACACCGGTGGTCGCGACCTCAAAGCCGCTTTCTCCTCAGGCAGTGACCGCTGCGTCTTCGGCCATTGAGCGTCAGAATATGCGTGAGGATGCACGCAAACAAAAAGTCTCTCGCTCAATGAGAAACTCAGAGACCCCGGCATCGCCAGCATTCAGCAGTCTGATTGCTCGAGAGCTTTCTCATCGACTCGCTTCTGAAGCGCATGACCATGAAGAGTCTTCTTCAGAAGAATCGACTTCCGAAGAAAAGAATTCGCAAAAAAATTCAGAGGGTGAAGAGCCTAACGAGAAAGAGCCATCATCCGAATAAGACGTTTACTCATTTCTTCAGCACTCTCTTGAGGCTTCCACTCACCCGTGAGTTGGCGGAGAACGCTTCGACCTTGGTGTGGCGAGGAGGTGAATGGGGCACGCAGCTCAATTTGATCCGGCCACTCGTAAGGAAGATGAAGTCGCTCCACTTCTTTTTTGTCAGCGGAAGCCAAGGGAATGTCGGGCGTGAGATGTCGAACAGATCGCCCCGAAGGCAAATAGTACCAAAGTGTTGTGAGTTTAATGCCGCCATCATATTCAGTGCCTAGACCCGATTTCGTTTCGTAGATGTTTTGAATGCAGGACTTTCCGTAGGTTTGACTGCCCACAAAAACAGCGCGACCATAATCTTGTAAAGCCCCTGCCACAATCTCGGACGCTGAGGCTGATTTTTCATTCACTAAAACCACAATCGGTAGCTGCGTATAGCCCCCCTCTTCAAAGGCCCACATTTGA
>JBILFF010000140.1:0-4915 GCA_044351695.1 Bdellovibrionota bacterium | reverse complement strand
CAATTCACCCGATCGCGAGTTCGATCCGATTCAGAGATTTTTGCAAAGACACCTGTGCTTCTCTCGGAAGACCCGAGCCTGACAAAAGTCGAAGAGCTTCAAATGACTTTAGTTCAGGAGGTCGCAAACTTGGTTCGTCAGGTCAAGGCAGAGGAGGTTGCGCTTTTGATTCATGATGAAGATCTTCAGTTTTTGAATTCAGAGATTGGGCGGCTTGCTGTGTCTGCAGTGTTTGTTTTAGACCCCAAAGCTACAAAAGCATCAGTGCATTCGGAGAGGGTGATTCAGTTCATTCGCTCTTGCATCGAGGATGAGGTCTCACGCGTTGAGACGAAGCTGGGGATAAAATCGATTTGGCTGTCGTCGAGCGATGAGCTTGTTTCGATTTTAAAAACTAAGCTGACCTCCGTGAGGCACGTGATTTGTCTGGCGCCTGGCATCGGCTATACGAGTGATTGTCTGGCTCAATTGAAGCAGAGTCTCATTCATCAAGGCCTGGTCTTACATCAGATCGCGCGGCATTGGGATGTGGAGCTATTTCCTCACGCTAAGAGCGGATTCTTTAAGTTCAAAGAGATGGGTATCGATCAAGCTCTCAAGCTTTGCTGGCGCGAGACTTAGTGAAACCAGACAACAGCTAGGCTCAACGCCAGCATAAAAAATGCCGGCACAGATTTGACGAGAGGATCTTTTACTTTCACATGCATCAAAAGCGCTCCGATCATCAAAACGACAATCACTGCAGCACTTGGTTGGGTGAGAGCAGGCACCCACAGGCCTACGAGCAAGAGAACGGCGGCGATGATCTTCAGTGTTCCAACGAGATAAAACATAAAATCCGGAAGGCCATAGGTCTGAAATTCCTCTTTTAAGCTGCGTGCGTTTCCTCCGCGAAAGCTCGTCGACAGCTGTGGGCGAAGTAGCCAAACATTGAGAAGCCCAAGAGCCAAAACAATTTGAATCAAAGTTGCTGCAGTGAAATCTATCGTCATTCAATCCTCTCTCTGTCACCTTGTAGCTTAGATTGTGGACGAGAGGAAATCATTAAAATGACAGAACTTCACTTCGGTTTCGCTTTTGTCTCGGGCCTTGCGTTTTTGATTTATGGACCGCTGTGTTTATTCACCGATCACATGAAACAGGAGTTTGAGCGCTACCAACTTTCGGACTTTCGAAAACTGGTGGGAGCGCTGGAGACTCTGGGCGGGCTGGGGGTATGGGTGGGAATTTGGTGGGAGCCGCTTCTCATTTTTTCGGCGGCGGGCTTGAGCCTCCTGATGTTGCTTGGTCTTATTGTGCGCTTGCGCCTTCGAGATCCGATTTCGCAGCTCTTGCCCGCAGCGCTGTTGATGATCATTAACCTGGCGATGATCTTGCTGATGGTGGGCATTTAAAAAATCGACGATCATTGCTTCTTCGGGTGCATCGACTCGCATCGAAGGCGCGATCCTCAACTCCTGGGTGCCGGCTGTCGGTTGTCTTGGTCTTTGATTTTATTCTTGAAGATCGTGCTTGACTCCAGCTGAAGCTGTAAACAGCCTCGAGGGTGTGTGAAATGAGAAGAGGGGGCATCGTGCGGGTTGTAGTTTTTATTGTGGTTGTTTGTTCGATGGCGATTCTTTCGTCTTGCGGTTCGCAGAATTCAAGCGGTTTAAGTCAGGGCGTTTCAAAGAGTCCATCTGTCGCTCGATGGGATTTTTCTGAGAGCCCGTTAGTAGACTCACATCGTTCTCTCGATGTGGCCCTTCAAGGAGGGGGATTTTACGTCGTTCGATCGCCGGCGGGAGAAACTTTTTATACCCGCCTTGGATCATTTATTCCGAATCCTCAAATGGGCGGGGCATGGACCACACGAAATGGTTTTCTTTTACAAGCCTATGCGATCGAAGAGGGGGGTGGTTTGAGTCGCGCACTTTCCTCTGTCGTTTTACACGGGCGTGATCTCGTCTGGTTTGATGTCGAGAGAAATGGGCTCATCGTCGGAGCCTCTGCTGATGGAACTCATCGAGCTTTTTATAAGATACCCTTGGCTCTCTTTGATGAACCCGAAAGTCTTGCCTTAGCGCACTCTAAAGATCATATTTTTTCAGCGACCGCTTCTAGCGGTGCTGCGCGCCTTGGACCCGCGAGAACTTTCGAGCGGGGCTGGCTTCGTAGCTTTAGTATCGAAGAGCGATATCAGAGCCTTCTCACCGCCCTTCCCAATATGAGGCAACACGCCTTAGAAAAATCAGAAGTATCAACGCATCTCGGTATTGTTGGCCCGGGATTTTTTGTGATGGAGGATCGTCTCGATGGACGAAAATTTTATAGCCGCATCGGCAAATTTTTTTTGAATTCGCAAGGCTTTCTGATCGATGCGAATCGAAATTATTTGAGTGCTTATTTGGTCGAGCAAGACGGCAAGACGATGTCTACGAGTCTTTCGCCTGCGCGAGTGAATACCGAGATCTTTCCGATCAATCGGCTAGAGATTGATCGTTTGGGCCAGGGAATAGGTTACCTTCAGGATGGTTCAGCCTTAAAGATCTTTCAAATTCCTTTAGCGGATTTTATTCATCCCGAGGGGCTTGCCGTTTTCGAGGATTTTGAGCGAAGCTATACTGAAACCGAGCAGAGTGGCGCACCACTAGTAACGCTGCTCAACGCATATGACGGCCGACGACATATTGTTAGTTATTCGCTTGAGTCTTTTTAACCTATTTTTGACGACGCGAAAGCGAGACCAGAGAATTTAAATCTCATTTCTTGGAACTCCTGGGTGCCGTTATATGTTTGAATGAGTACCGTATTTCGTTTAGTTCTTAGAGATAACTTCAAACCGAACGACCGGAAGATTCGAGGTTCCGTCATCACCAAAGTTATCCTCAGTGCGGTAAACGAGATCCGTTTCAGAGGGCAAGACCAAATCAAAATTGTCTTTGTCGCTATAAATATTCTGAGAGGTCAAAAGCCATCCAAGCAGAGTCCTTTCGATCGCTGACTTTCCACCCTTTACGGAGGCAAGGTATCCCGTGTGGCGTGCTGAGGTGTCATGAATCAGGATGCCCTCGATTAAATAGGGGCCGACAGGTGCGGATTTCATCACTTCAAACTCATATCTCCACTGAGTCTCGCCAACGCGAGTAAGGCTTCCTGCCTGAGGCTGGATAAAGCTAAAAACGGATCCATCATCCAAACTGCTCTCTGCTTCAGGCTGAACAATAAACGTCAGTCCATTCCTAAAGAGCTGACTATCGTCCATAAACTGAGGATTCTCGATTTCAAACTCTACGACGTAAACATCTTTTATGTCGGTGGGCTTCATGGCCCCACCCATTACCACCATCAACTCCTCAGAAAGTTGTCCGAGTGATCTTTGGTCGACTGACACACCATCTTTCTGCGCTTCTCGAAAAACGAAGACAGGGTAGAGTGAAAGGCCCGATTGATTATCAGTCACTTCAATAAAGATTTTGCGTTTAGAACCCGCCGAGGCCTGAGTCTGAGCGCTAGTGACGCTGATGACTTGAGGAGCTTCTAAATCAATTTGACTTTTCTTGTTCGCTTCTTTCGAGTCGATCACAAGTTCTCTTTCGCTCAGCTCTTTGAGCTCAAGCCGAGAGTCGTAGCGAAGCGAATAGCCAAGCTTAGAATCGTAGACCTTGAGGCCGTTGCGGACACTGATTCCGCCAAGGGCATTATCTTTGGTTGTGGGAGTAGAGGACTTACCGCAAGACGACAGTGTAAATCCCGCAATAACTTTACCTATGTGTCCAGAACGGACCTTTAAAAAATGGTCGGGATGAGAGGATTTGAACCTCCGACCTCTTGTTCCCGAAACAAGCGCTCTAGCCAGGCTGAGCTACATCCCGAAACCAATGTGGGCTCTCATTCAGCCTGGCTAGAGCGCTTCGCGCTCTCTGCGCACTTTGCGCACCTTCGGTGCGACAGGCTGAGCTACATCCCGAAGCCTATTGAGCTCCCAAAAAATGACGATTGCCTTACTAGAGTCCGATCGTCAAGCCAGCAGGTCTAAGAAGTCCAAGCATGATGTCTAAGGCCGTTCGAACTTCTCGGAGGATCACAGGCTGATAAGCGGCAACCTCTTGACCTTTAAAGCGGGCCTCGGATTTTCCATGGGGCCGAGTTTTTACCTCTTCCATCTCTCCGTCGACCTTATATTTGACAAGTAAAGTTCCTACGTCTCGCAACGTAATAGATTCGGGTTTGCCAAATTGCCAAAAAGTAAAAGCAATCTGTTGGTTGTTTTGCTTATCAATCAAAAAAGCAGCACGACCTTGAGCGTTGTGTTTGACCTCGATCCATCCGATTCGATTCGTTCCCTCCGTTTGAACGGCCTCGACCACATTGCACTTATCATCAAAGCGATACTGAGTGTTTTTTTCTGATCCGCCAGGACGAGTGATTTTGAGTCCGCTGACCTGATTGCATCGCGGCTCATAACTGTAAACAGACTTCTCTTTGCTGATGACGTTTTCTCTCGAAATCAAATTGCCGCTTGCAGCATCGTACTCAAAAATATCGCCCTCACCCTTCGAGTTCAGAATTGAAATGGGGTAGCCGGTCTGTTTTGAAAATCTTTTCGTAACTTTTGAGGTCTCTTTACCAGCCTTATCGAATTTAGTGACTATTTCGTATTCGCCCAACTTGAACTCGTGAAGTTCTCTTCCGGCAGATTCGCTGCCGATAAACTTTTGTAGTTCTGTGATTGAGTTATTTCGATCATTGGCAACAAAGGTTCTTTTGTACTCTGTCCGGTTATTTTCGGGTCCCAGCTGAGACTTCACCTCAGAGGCTTCATTATAGGTCAAAGTAAAATTGGAGCTCGCATCTGCCGAGTTTTTGTACTCAATCATATTGCCGCGACTATCGTAGCGAAATTCATGAGTCGCTTTATTTGCGTCGTTGTACG
>JBILFF010000205.1:0-4933 GCA_044351695.1 Bdellovibrionota bacterium | reverse complement strand
CCCTGACGATCGTCGACGTCCCTCAGCGCGTGTGATATCGCCGCGCATCACCCTCACCCGAGGCGCACATGCCCGCATTGCTCATCTATCCAGGCACCAAAGGGACGCCCGTCCCGCTCCAAGACGTTCTTCGCGAGGCCCACGAGGCCTTCCGCGAGGCGCGCAAACTCCAGATCGAGCAACGCCGCAAACGGCGCGTACCGCTCGACGACTCCACCGACTGGTCCGAGGCCAAGGCGGCGGCCGATCGCGTCTCTGCGGCCATCACAGAGCGCGACACGGCAAAAGCCTCGCGAGAGGCGCGAGCCCTCGCGGAGCTCACCGACGGCAACGCGCTCGAGGAGGTCGGCCCCTATGAGCCGGACCCGGCCGTCGACGGCATCGTGGTCACGATGCAGGTCGTCGCCGATGCCGACCGGCGTCTGTGGACCGCTGAGACGCAAGCGGCCTGGTCGCGATTGAAAGAGGCGCGCATCGCCGGTGATCACGTCGCCGCGCAGCAGGCCCTCAACAGCATGGATGCCGTCGCCGCTCGCGTGGTCTCAGCCGTCGTGGTGGAGCTGCAGGGCATCGAGGGCCTCAAGAGCACGATCGCCGAGTCGATGCCTGGCCTCGTGCTCGCCGGGCTCCTGGCTCCGCTTTACGCGGCGGCGCGACACTTTCTTGAGCTGCCCGTGGGAAAAGCCGTGCGCTGTGGGCTGCAACCGCCGTCGACCTGACGCGGTACGACTGCGACGACTGCCCCACAGCGCGGCGAGCTCAGCAAGGGTGCACCTCGGACGGGCCGGTGCTTTTCTTCGCGGGCACCGAGTACGCGACCAGGCGCTGCCCACGGCGTCACCTCCGAGACAATCCGGACGTCGGCGGAGCCCTCGCGCTTTGGCGCGCATGCGAGGGCAAGCCCGGCGTCGAGGCTTTGCGCGCCCTGTCAACTCACACGGCGGATGCTTTCGTCGTTATCGACGGCGGGCGAGGTGCTAAGATGGCCTCGGACGCAGAGCAAGCACGCAACGACGCACGGGCGCAGGAGGCCGCGAGGCCACGGGGTCGACGATGACGCAGACGATTGAGTACGTCGTCAGGGTGAACGCCACACAAGCGCAAGCGGCCGTCGCCGACGTGGAGAAGCGCTTCGGTGGCGTCGACACTGTCGTGGCCCGCGTCGACAAGAGCATCATCGCGCTTGAGCGCGACATGAAGGATCTCAACGCCGCCATCGCGGCGGGCGGGCCGAATGTCGAGCACTATCGGAAGGAGCTTGACGCCCTCGGCCAAGCGGCTGGGCGTGCTGTCGGCAGCAAGGGCCAGGGCGGAAACATGGGCCAAGGTTTGCTCATGTTTTCGCAGACGCTCGACGATGCACAGTATGGCGTGAGAGGAATCGTCAACAATATCCCTGGGCTTGTGCAGGGCCTCGGCATGGGGATGGGCGTTGCTGGCGTCGCTCAAGTCGCGATGATCGCCGTCTCACAGCTCACCGACAAAGTCACCGGATTCATCAAAAAACAGCAAGAGGCGTCTCAGGCTGCAATCGTTATCCGCAACTCAATTTTGGACATGCGGATCGCGTCTGGCCAGACGACGGAGGATCTCAGAAAGCGTCTCGAAGAAATCAAAGTGGAAGCCGTCGGCGGCAGACCTGCGGTGCTAAAAGCACAGACCGACAAAGAGGTGAAAGACCTCGAGACATCAATCAGCAACAACGAGCAAAGGCTCGAACAGATACGGAAACAAACGCTGGAGCGCTTTCCGGAGGCCACGCGACTCGCCGCGATGGGAGACGCCAATCGTCTCATGTCGGATACAGAAAAGAGAGAAGCGAACGCAATCAAGCTCAGGATTGATGCCGACAAAGAGTCAATCGAGAACGCGAAAGAAAATCTCAGGCTACGGCTCGAGATAGCCAAGGCAGAAGAAGAAGCCGCAAAAAAAGCGGCGGCTCGATTCAAAGGCGGCGGCGGCGGTGCTTCGGTCGGACGCGACTACGCCGTCCCATTCGAAGAGCAAGCCGCATACGGCACGGGCTTTCGCGGTCAGACGCTCATGTCGACGATCCTTGAGGACACGGCGAAGCGGCAAGCCGAGGCCGCGCAAGATGCGTCGGACCTCGAGAACGAAATCCGCCAAGAGATGCTCAAGCACGACGAGAAAAACAACGCGGCGGCCGAGAAGCTCGACAGAGAGCGGACGCGAGAGCTTGACCGGCAGGCTCGAGAGCGACAGCAAATCCGAGAGCGCGAGGCCGAGCACGCGAGGCGCTTGCATGACCAGGAGGTCGAATATCTGACGCAGATGGGGACAACAGCGGCCGCCGCTATCGGCACCTTTGCGGCGCAGTCCGCGGCCGGACAAGAAGAGGCCTTCCAGAATCTCTTGGGAACCGCGTCGATGCAAGCCGGCGGCATCATCATGCTCGAGGGCGGCAAGGTCATGGCCGCCGGTATTTCGGGCATGCTCACTGCGCCAAATCCTATCAGCGCGGCTCAAATTGTCGGCGGCGGCGCCCTCGTCGCGGCGGGTGCTGCAGTGCAGACGGGAGGTCCTGCGGTCATCTCGTCGCTGATGAGCATGGCGACGGGCGGCGGCGGAAAACAAGCAGCCGCCAAAGACCGCGGCGCCTCACCTCGAGGTGGTAGCGGTGGCGGCGGCGGCGGCTCAGGTGGCCTCGTCGTGAATGTGAGCTACGGCGCGGGCGGCCCGCTGCCCGAGGATATTGCCAGAGAGATAGACAAAGTAGTGAAGAGCAACGACCGCCGACGAGGTGCAGCGTGAGCTATCCGGTCCTGCTTGGTGCGATCGTCATCACGTCGGCGAATCGACAGATACGAATCAAAGAAGGCACCAACACAAACAACGCACAACTCGCGCTAGGCACGTATTATCTGCGAGGCGATGGTGCAGCGGGCGACTTCCTCCCCGCGCTTGTGACGGCACTACAGGCGGCCAACGCGAGCACCAACACCTATACCGCGACGGTGTCGCGCAACATCGACACCAACGCGGCGCACACGACCATCACCATCACGAGGGCGACGGGTACGGATAATTTTCAGATCCTATGGGCCAACTCACAGACGACGTTTGACGGGCTCTTGCTTGGTTTTTCGGCGAGCACCGCCGACGATGCGCTAGCGAAGACGTCGACGCAGGCGTGTGCCGCAGGATGGGTGAGCAACGACATTTTGCGCGAGCTCGAGCCGTTTTCTGAGCGTGCTGTGAGTGTCCCGCGCAAGGTGAACGGCGCCGTGGTCGGTGTCACGCGCTCGTCACAGATGACGTCGTGGGCACTTGGGTTCGCTTTCGTTCACGAGGATCGGATGCTTAAGCGCCGCGCCCTCGCCGTCACGGCTGACACGCTTGAGGGCTTTATGGAGCGCTTCGGTCCAGGTGCTGCGTTCGAGTGTCACGAGACGCCGCTATCAGCGGGCACGACGCTGTCGGCGCTGTCGGCGTCGACGAGAGTGGCCGTGATGCATTGGTCGGAGGACACGCTCTCGTCATTCCGGCCGCAACGCATCGGCCCCGGCGTGCCGCTCTACGACCTCGACACAATCGCGCATGAGCAGGTGACCTGATGGTGTACTACGGACGCACCGCAAACGAACACGTCGACGTGACGATGGCCCTCGTCATCGAGGGCATCCCAACCGTTTTCACCGAGCGCACGATCGGCGGAACACCGGCTAGCTGGAACGGTGCGACGCAGGCCGTGTGTGTGACGCGCGTCGAAGAGGGCGAGTCAACGCTTGATTTCAATGAGCGCCGCGAGACAGCGGCGACGCTCGACGTCGACGTGCTCGACGACGGGAGCCTCACGCTGCTCTTTGCGTCGGCGTCGCGGTCGGTCAGCTACGTCTCGGCAGACGCGACGGTATCAGCGACGACGATCAACCTTGGCTCGACGGCCAATCTCGTCGCTGGGCAGGCCATCTACATCGGCAGTGAAACGATCATCGTCGGCACCGTCGCAAGCGCAACGCAACTCACAGGGTGCACGCGAGGCGCCTACGGAAGCAAGGCGGCGGCTCTCTTCGGCACCGCCAGCGACGGAGACTCGGTCTACGTTCGCCCGCCGTCGTGGCGAGGGCGACGTGCCAAGCTCTACGGTTGGGGTGCGTCTGAGACGCTCCTCGGCACCTATATCGTCGACGACGCACCGATCCAGCAAGGCGACTCAACGTGGGCGCTGCGGATGGCGAGCATCGCTCAGGAGTACTTCGAGCGCGTCGTCGGGCTCGGGCTGCGCAAGCCCTACGCAGCGGCGATCCCAAGCATCCCCGGCATAACCGAAACGGATATCGCCATCGTGCTGGAGAAATACGGGAACTCAGCATTCCGCACCGGCGTCAACTTTCCGACGTATGTGCTATTTGAGTACGGCCAAAACCCAAGCGGAACGCGTGGCCCAGGCGCATCGATTTACAAGCTCAATAGCGTTGACACAGCCACCGATTACACAATTTTTTTGGACGTGCTCCCATTGTACGGGACGCGTCAAATGTTCTCTCGTCCTGGCCCGTTTAGCAGGAAACCGTGCTTTGCGTCGCCGATGGCCATCGTCGGCGGAAAAAACGCCATGCTTCACGTCATGCTGAGCAAAGAGGGCCAAGCGGCGGGCGGCGTCACCTACGACTGCCTTCCAGGTCGTGCACCGACGAAGTCAGAAGATCTCGGTTGGCGTCTCGGTGCGAACTTCGATTCGTCCGAGGTCGACATCGCCGCCTTTGAGTCATTCCCCGAGACAGAGTCGACGTGGGTGATCAACAAGGAACGCAAGCTAACCGAGCTGCTTCGTGAGTGGACGCTTGTCAACGGCGCGATCATCGTCACGACGGCAGACGGCAAGATCAAGCCCATCTCAATTGCCCCACCGCGCATCACGAACTCGACGACGATCGGCGCGTCAAGCATCATCCCCGACGGCGCAGTCAGC
>JBILFF010000139.1:0-5026 GCA_044351695.1 Bdellovibrionota bacterium | reverse complement strand
AAGCGGCATAGAGGGGTGCAGATTCAGTTTGAAGACGGAATGACTCCCTTTGAGAAAGCGGAGTATTACTCAGAAATGATTGGCTATCTCCGAGATAAGCAAGAAAAGGGAATCAGTGACAACGATCGTGAAGGAAGTAAGTTAAATCTGAAGCTCCATGTCTACCGTTCAGAACAAAAGATGCAGGATCTTGAAGCTCAATGGGGAGCCGAAGTTGTCGATGCGCTGAAGCTGCGTGTATCGGATAAGATTGATGAGCGAGCCCGAAGTTTTCGTCTCAAAAGATTGGACGAAGGCAATAGAGATGCCATTTCTTGGCCTAATGCTCGTCCTGTATTTCAAAAGCGAGATGAGAAAGAATTGCTGACAGTCATTCGTAGCGATGGCCATCAGATGTACCATTTGCCTTTAGAGGCTTCGGCGGATTTAGAGCGCCTCAAAAAGAAGATCGAACCTCAAGGAAATTACACCATTCCAATATACGATGCGAGCAATCCGTATCTTTTCTACGATACGCGAGATCAAGTAGAACCCAAGGATTTAGGGAACGAAATTTTGGTGATTGCTGGAGAAGCCTCGTCTGGCTTTAATAAAAATGAGTGGGTGCGCTTTGATAGCTCAAAAGAAGAGATTTCGATGACCGCTGCAGAACGAGAGCTTTTTAAAAAATCGCAAAAGGTTTTCATCAACAAGCCCGAGCAACTTGCGATCGCCTACTTAGCGGCCGATCAAAAATTCTACGAAGCCGTTTCGAAGGCTCGAGACCAAGAAGCCAAAAAGCAGGCCGATGCCATTTTGCAAAAGAAGCGCCTGCTTGAGCAACAAGAAGAAACGGCAGCACAAAAAGAAGCGAAAAGAATCTTGGATTCTTTGAAAGAATGCCCCTCTGGCACGTAAGGATGTCTGCGCCAGCATTGCAATCTGGGGCAAGAATGCCTGCTCCCAGCCCTCTAAAATAGGGGGTTTTTGCGGGCGATAGGCTTTAAAAGCCTTCTAAGGGGGGGGGTAGTCGGCATGGTCTGTGCATCTCATCAGGGTGTCATGCGTGTTTTTTTAGCTTTTGTTTTGTTCTGGGCTGCGGGGCCAATCAGCTCTCTCGAAGCGAAATCATTCCGATCCCCGGTTTGTGTATCCTTCTCTGAGATTCGGCAGATGGGGCGCGATTTGAGTTTTCACTTGTCTGGTCAGAGTCTTCGCAAGGCAAATCCCGAGATCGCTCTAAAGAAAAGAGATGATATTCAAGAAATGCGAGAGTGGTACGAGCTGGTTCGCGTCGGCCATCGAGCTGTTTTACTTCAGGTTAATTTTTAGAATTAAACTCTAAAGCGATGCATTAAAAAACGGTTTGCACAGAAAGTGTCACTTCTAAGCTTTGCGAGAACTGGGCTCCATCAAAAATTTTTGATTTTCTTCGATTCATGACTGCTTTTTGGCTGAAGTCTCCAAAGAGAGCAAAGTTCGGTGAAAAAAACCAACCCAAACCAATCCGATAATTTCCAGAGGGGCGGTAGCGAATCACACGATCTCCGGTGGCTTGACGAAAGCCTCTTCGCTCGACTCCAAGACCCACCGCTGCTCGAAAAGCCGCGGGGTTAAAGGTTTCATAAAAAACCAAGTTTCCATCGAGTTGGTATTTGGCCTCGTCTTTAAAGCTCACCTCTGAGGTTGCCCGCTGAGCGTTGAAATCAATCTCTGCCGTCCAGTAGGAGTCCGTGATGTCCAAAAACGAATAGCTCAATCGAACGCCTGTGAGCCAGCTTTCGTCATCGTCTGTGTCGGCAAGACTTGCGCCACCTCGAAGTTCAAGAGTCGGGCCTCGATCGATTTCAAATTCATAGGGAGCTTGGAGCAGGCTCCAAAGCCAAAGGCATTGCCACATTTTTTGATTTTCTCAGGAAGTCGGCCCGAGACCCAGGAGATTTTAAATCTCTTTCGCTTTGCTCAGACGCGCAGAGTAAAGGGGTTTTGCCAAGCGCAGCATCGTCTTTTTAAACAAGCTCGAGGGAAGGTCGGAGAATAAATCTCCTTCTTTAAACTCAGCGGCTTGAAACCGACGCTCAGCTTCTTGCCATTGTCGAAGCTCAAGCCAATACTCGTGATGATCTGAAATAAATCCAAAAAAACCACCTGGACGCAAAGCGCGAAAAATATTTTGTATCAAAATCTCATCGAGCATTCGATTTTTACAATGCTTGGCCTTGGGCCATGGATCTGGAAACTGCATCCAAATCTCATTCCAAAATTGTTCGGGACTCTCTTGAAGCAGAGAGGGTGCGTCTCCAAAAAACACTCTGGATTGTGAGTCGGGTCCAAATTTCTGAGCCGTCTTAAATAAGCGCTTAAAACGACGATCAACGCCGAGTCCAATCGTTCCCGACTTTGTTAAAAGATACTCAGATAGAAAATGCCCGTTGCCGCAGCCAAGTTCCAGAATGCAGGGCCGATCTTTAAAGTGTTCAAAGACGGACTTGCTTTGTGTCATGAGTTGGCTTTGCGATGCGAGTCTCTCAATATAGGGATTTTTAAAGAGCCAATTTTTTTGACTAAAATCTTCGAAGCGCCTTTGGGGCTTCACTCTGTTTTGATTGGACATGGCAGGGGGTTACAAAAACTTCGGCTCTCTGTAAATCACTGGATCTCTCGAACCAGCGCCATTCCGGGAGTGACTTTCTTGAGTCCTTCAAAGAGCTTACCTGGTTTTTGAACCACCAGAAGCACTGAGGAGCCGAGCTCGAATCCGCCTATACGCTCTCCCCGTCTAAAGCTCGGTAGAGAGGTCCATTGATCGCTCTCTACTGTTGGGCCTTCGTATCGAATGCTTGAAACTCCCATCGCGCCGACCAGAATCATCCACACGCGACCGAGCTCAGGATGCCGCCACTGTAGGCTTAAGCGATCGTTTTGAAGATAAAGCTTGGGAAAGCATTTTCGCCCCCAAGCATTAACGGGGATCTTGAGGCCGGGCGTGCGTCGACCCCGAAGCTCAGTGGCGTCGCAGGGCGCATGGACCCAGTGATAATCAGGCGGACTGAGATAAAAGTTCCAAAAAACAGCTCCTTCAAAATCATCATGCCATTCGTGAAACTCCTTCCAAGAATACTCTAGACCCTTGATCGAGACTCTTTGAGAAAGATCGATTTTAGAAGGACCCTCTAAAATCAAAGACTCTGCCGGAGAGATGAGAGGACTTTGCGCCTGTTGAAAGTTCATGGGTCGCAAAAAAAACTCTCCAAGATTTTTGAAGTTTGAGACATCTGTCCATTGGATCTGAAATATTTTTTGATAAATGCGAATGATGAGTTGATGCATGAGACGCGGCCAAGGGCCGTAGGCCAAGGCATACAAACAAAGACTCCAAAAGCGACCCAGCAGTCGTGCAATCAAAAGTTCTTTGAGCATCTTAAGATTTAACCTCGTAAACCTTGAGTAAATTTGTCGTTCCAGGCGTGAGTATCGGCGTTCCTGAAAGCATGACAAACTTTGATTTGTTCTTCCAAAGCCCCTCTTGCTTCAAAGGAGCTTTAGCGAGTTTAGGCATATCATCGGTATGCGACATTGGCTTTACAACGAAAGCCTTGACACCCCAAACCACTGAGAGTCGACGACAGGTCATCTCGAAGGGACATAGCGCGATAATCTTTTGAAATGGCCGGAAGCGTGAAACATTAATGGCTGTCGAGCCACGGTGTGTAAAAGAAATCAAAGCGGTCGCCTTTAGATTTTCTGCAGTTTGAACTGCAGCGGCTGTCGTGGCCATTGCAATCGAAGGATTAGCTTCGCGCAAATGCCGACCCCGAAGGCTCGACAGTGCTTGAGGGTCTTCTTCCATTCGTACAATAATTCGAGACATGGTTTTGACGGCCTCAACCGGAAATGCGCCACTGGCAGTTTCGGCAGAGAGCATGACCGCATCTGTTCCGTCCAAAACAGCATTGGCGACATCAGAGGCCTCTGCGCGTGTGGGTCTCGGGTTGGTCGTCATGCTTTCGAGCATTTGTGTGGCCGTGATGACAAACTTACTCGCTTGATTAGCCATCTGGATGATTTGCTTTTGCAGGCGAGGCACCATCTCCATCGGACATTCCACACCTAAATCTCCTCGAGCCACCATCAGACCGTCGGCCTCAGCCACAATCTCGGCCAAATTTTTTACTGCATGCTGGGTTTCGATTTTGGCCACAATCGGAGGAGGATGAGCAAGGCCCTTTAAAAGTTTTTTAGCCGCACGAATGTCGGAAGCATCTGAGATAAAGCTGAGAGCGATGAAGTCTACTCCCTGATCAATAGCAAACTGAATGTCTTTTCGGTCTTTGTCTGTAAGGCAAGAAACTTTAAGACGGGTATCGGGTAAATTAATGCCTTTGTTGTCTTTCAGAGGGCCGCCAAAAACCACTTCGGTATGAATATCGCGCCCCGAAACCTTTTGAACGAGCAGTAAGATCAAGCCATCGTCTAAAAGAATGCGATGGCCGGGCTTGATATCTTCGTGTAGCCGACGGTAGCTGCAAGTGGCGCGACGCGAATCACCCATGACGAGCTCCGTTGTCACAATAAATTTTTGCCCTTTTTTGAGCTCTACCTTTCCCTCAGTGAAGCGCCCTATTCGAATCTTGGGACCCTGAATGTCTGCTAAGATCCCTAGGAATTTATTCTTTCGTTTTGAGACCTCACGCAAGGTTCGAATACGTCGTGCATGATCTTTGGGTTGGCCGTGCGAAAAATTCAATCGGGCCACGTCGAGGCCTGCATCGATCATTTTTTCAATCGTGGCAGGCGATTCGGAGGCGGGGCCAATCGTTCCGACAATCTTGACCCGTTTTTCGCGAATTTGCTCCTCGCTGACAAGGCCTGTTCCGAAATCTACTACCTTAAAAAAATCAGAAGCTCGCTTCATACTTTCTTTTGGAGAAGATCAACAAATCGCTCGGCGATTAGGCGCCAGCTCTGCTGTCTTGCCCTTTCCTTTCCTAGAGTCGATAACTTGGTCCAAAGATCTTGGTGAGACAAGAGTTCATGAACCGCTTTT
>JBILFF010000138.1:0-5073 GCA_044351695.1 Bdellovibrionota bacterium | reverse complement strand
ATCAAATCCACTGGTCGATCAGAGCTTGCGCTCGGAATTCGAGACTGAAAGCAGGCCTCGAGCCAAAGATCGCAGAGAGGGTATTCAAGCTCAGAATCTCGAAGCGCTTGAAAAGCTTCTCGAGACAATCCTTCAAGCTCCGAAAGCCCACTTGAATCTAGTGGTAAACGGAAAGATTTCGAAAACAGAGTCGTCTCGGCGAAGCTCTGAACAGACTCTGGAATTTTTGGCATGCTCAAAAACGAAGAAAAGCTCACAAGACGTTGACCGCAAGGCGAGCCAGAAACGGCGCTGCCCTTAAGCAGGAGGGCCAGAGCAATTCCAAAAAACAGCCGAGCCTTCTTGGGCCAAAGAGGACATGCAAAGTTAAAATCAATCAAGCGACCGTGACTTAACGCAAAATGGGGACCAGCGCAAAGCCCTGGGATCGTTTCTTTTTTTGCCGTACACTGCGTCCTTCAGCACTCATGTGCGGGTTATCCCTGCCCATACAACACGCGGTGCGTCTGCTTTTTCGAAATCGAGGATAAGTCATAAAAGGGCCTAATTAAGGTTCATAAGGATTTCGGGTGACCGCCTTGATTTATCTTACGTGCGCGTAAGCCTACTGTGCCCGGGCACAGTGGTTGGGTGAGACAGCCGCAGCCTCAAAGAGACTTTGATTCGTCTCTTTGAGGCTCTCGAGTGTTTTGAGATGAAACGCTTTTTGATTGTCTAAATTTCTTCGAATCAGCCATCGCCAATCTTTCGGCAAACCTCGCGCCAGAGTAGAAGCTCGATAAACCGTTATTCCCAATGATGATACACCCTAAAACCGGAAGACCCCTGATTTGTGCAGTAACAAATCGATGAGGTAGTGTTACTACGCATTCACAATCGGCCCTTAAATCTTGGCAGCCATTCAATTTCGGCCTAAAAATACCAAATGTTTGGCCCGTCGCTTCTCGGCTCTGTGTTTTTTCGCTTGTTCGGTTTGATCCTTTTGCAGATAGCCCTCAGCGCTCACGAGCCCCTAGATGCTGAAATCATGGATGGCCTGGGCGCTCGGTCGCGCTGCCAAGGAGTGATCCTCGAACTGTTAAAGCTACCCGCCAAAGGCCGAATAGATGCTGCACAGCTCGTTCATTTTGATCGAGCTCTTCGAAAGAAGCTGATCAACATCTCTCAAAAGAAGAGCTTCAGCCTCAAGATCATGTCTCAAGAACTAGGCTTTCATATTTTTCCTCAACGATTGGATCGAGTAAAAGCTTCTCAACCCGAAGAAGAAATCATCGGATTTGATTTCAAGGGACTTTACGTTCAAGTCCTTAGCTCCAAAGATACGATTGCGCCCTCAGGATTTTCTCGGCAGTACCTCAGGGGTCCAAATTATAATTCGGATCGAGAGATAAATCTTATACAACTGCCCAATTTGTTTAAGCCTGAAGCCACTTCAATGCCTCATGTAGATGAATTCATCCTCCGATTTGGCAGTCACCGATCTGGAGATGAAGTGATGGGCTATCTCTTATTGCACGAGTGGATCAATTCTCAACAGACTCGAGGCACCTCATGGGGGCGGTATCTTGATGAGCTCAGACGAATTCAAAATAGACCTCAAACGACCAAGGCTGATTTCACAGCGGCTCTTTTGAGATGGGGGCATCTCTCTCTCATCAAAATGGCTGGCTCCAATCGACTCGCCGCAGGCGCACTCCTTCTCAATGAGATCCAGTCCCAATCTATTGTTCCTCTGCCAGGATTTCGGCCCATGCAGATTCGCAGACTCTGGCTCCAGATTCTAAAGCAGCTCCCACGCAGCGACTGCGACTGGGATTTAATCACAAAAAATCTGAAGGAGCTTCAATCTTTAATCATTTCGTCGGCGGCTTTTTCTCAGGATCAACGAACTCTCTTTGCCTTGCCATCGACCCTCCAATCGGCTCTTGAATGGCTTTGGAGAACCAAGCATTTCGCCGGATCAAAACGATCTAGGGGGGCCCTTGGCTTTTTTTATGTTCAACAAAAAACTCAAAGCTGAAATAGGAAGACTCATTCAACGGCTCGCTAAAAGAACAAGAATTTAGTTTGTTCGTTAGAGGACTGCGCCAGACGACCGCAGATCAGAATCTTTGCTGCTCACATGGCCCGAGTCGAAACAAACAGTTGCCAGTCTATCTCCGATCCAGCACCTACAATAGCATTTGAATCATTTAGAACCTTAGAGTTACAATAATAGTGGATGGCGGGGAGGGGTAGCTGTCGTCTGGTGAGAGTCTGCTTTAGACTTTTCTTGGGCGTTATTTTTTCTGGGGAATTGATTGTCGCTGCAAGCACGCTTTCGCAGCAGACAGGACCTCATTCCGTTGTGAGTGCAGCCTATGCCTTTGACCCCAAGCCCGATCAGCTTGTTCTGAAAGATGATTTGCAAACCAAGGTCCAAATGGCGGGGCAAGTCTGGAGACCTCAGGAGATGAGACGCGCTCTTCCGGTGATCATTCTGCTCCATGGAAATCATCAGACCTGCGGTATCCCCCAAGAGGGATGGCGAGCCGATGTGTCTTGCGAGTTCACTTTTGAGGGTGTTTGTGATTCGCCAAAAGTGGAGGTGCCAAGTCATCTTGGTTTTTCTTATATGGCAGAGAAAATGGCATCCTGGGGGTTTGTCGTCGTCTCTATGAATGTCAATC
This sequence comes from Bdellovibrionota bacterium, assembly GCA_044351695.1. Taxonomy (GTDB): domain Bacteria; phylum Bdellovibrionota; class UBA2394; order UBA2394; family UBA2394; genus JBILFF01. The sequence goes on along the minus strand of JBILFF010000138.1, from coordinate 2,404 downwards.
GCGGGATTAATTGTAACTTCGGCGCTCCATCTAGCGATTCCAATCTGATTTTAGCTCGCGGAAGAATGATTCTTCGCACACTCCAACTTTTGAGTGAGTGGAATCGAGGCCTAAAACCGACTCCGATTCAAATCGGAGCGAGTCTCAAGGGGCGACTCGACTTCAGTCAGGTGGGTTTGATGGGACATTCTCGAGGGGGCGAAGGGGCGCGAGCAGCGATTGCGCTTTACCGGGATCAAGGAAGCCACTGGCCTCGGCTCATCCCAGATCGGCTTCACTTCAAAGCTTTGTTTGAAATCGCACCCACGGATGGGCAAACCGATCGGATTTTGAATCCCACGGATCTAGCCTGGGCGCTTTTGCTGGGCTCATGCGATGGTGATTTATGGAGATATCCGGGAGCTCGGATTTTCAATCGCTTGGCCGACGCGCCTCTGAGCGAAGTCCATTCCTCACTGAAGTCTGTGTTTTACGTCATCGGCGCCAATCATAACTTTTTCAACACCGAATGGACGACGAGCGATTCGATGAACTGCTTAGAAGCAAACCCCGTGTTCAACGCCCAAACGCATACGATTCAGCTCGATGAATGGACGCAGCAAATTTTTTATGTGGGCTCTTCGGATCAGCAACAGCACTTAGCTCAGACTATGTTTCTGAATTTGATGAGAGGGAATCTCGGGCCTCGAGCCGATTCTCGGTTTAATATTCTGTTTGATACGGCTTATCGATTACCTCCATCACTTTCTTCGCTCGCTCGGATCGAAAGAGCTTTTCTTCCGGCACTTGATGCGACAGAAAATCCAATCCTCGCAGACTTTAACGATTCATCAGGATCTACTGGGCATGTGATTTCTTCAGAGGGAATGCAATCCTCCTTGGAGCTCGGTACAGATGTCTATTTCACTTCGGATTACCTAGACCAACAAATTCAGCACGGATTAATCAATTGGTCGTCAAAAATCGGCCCAAGCTACCTTCAGATCAACTTCGGCAACCCAGACACGGGAATGGATGCTCGTCCGTTTGAGATCTTGGATTTTCGACTTTCAAGGCAAGTCCATTCGATGGAGGATTTATTCGCTGAGGCAGAAATCAATTTAGTAAATACCAGCGGACATCTCTCGGCCCCTTTGAGCTTGAGCTCCTTCGCTCAGTTGCAAGAGCCGTCGGGCTATGTCCATCCATTTCCTTTTTTGCAGACCCTAAGCATTCCTCTACGCAGCTTTAGAGTCAGTGAGCAATTCTTAGGACATTTGCGCGGGCTACGCTTTAGCTTCAAGTCTAGCTCGGCGGGAGCGCTCAATTTAGATGAGATTCGCTTGAGAAGCCCAAGCCTTGATTGGATTTCAGGAGGAGCACTCGATTTTGTCGGTGAGTCGGAGGCTTTACGCTCGTCCGCAAAGACTGCCTCATCTAGACCTTCGAAACCATCTGTGATTTTGGCGTCAGAGCCGCTCCGCAGTGAAGCAGTCATGAGCCAGCAAGCTGCCACATCAACCGATCGCTTTAAAATGGAGATTCAAGCCACTCGCGGATTTTTTCCGGTTGGCGGTGCCGAGCTTCAATTGCACATGGGAGGCGCGCCGAGCAAGCCCGCCATCCGGTGGAAGGATCCTCGCCGTCTTGACACTCTTGTGATTGAAGACCTTAGCCGCAGTGACATTTCTAAGATTGATCGCACGCGGCGAGCGGGCAAACTTAAACTCCTCTCGGGAGCGCGAGAGTGGGTGATTAAATAGAGCTCGACACTCTCAGTAGGCTCGTCGGAGGTTCGGTACAGAACTCTCATTTTTATTTTGCCGAAGAGGGGTCGACTGGAATCTGTCTCTCTGCACCAGATTGCTTCCAAAGCCCTCCCTCTGAAGAGTCCATGGACCTGCGCTGGGCAATACTGAGTGCAGCATCGCGAATAATCGTGCGCGCATAAACCGGATTAAAGCTTCGCGCATTCGGAACAGGCTTTGGTCGGCTGGCGCGGGGGCTCTCAAAGATGTGATGTTTGTTTGTTCGAACATATCGATAGCCCAGTTTTTCTAACAAGCGCTGCACTTCGTTGAAAGTGAGTTCCGAGCGTAATGATTCGAGTTCAATTCCGGCCTCATTGAGAATGTCGACATGAGAAACTCGCGCCCTCAACGGGGGGGTGGATTCTGAGGACTCAAGCTTTCCGAGTGACTTCAGCAGGTCTTCAAATCGATACAACTGGGCTTCAAAACCTCCTTCAGCATTGCCACGAATAATCGCCTTCATTTCTTGAATGATCCGAACCCATTCTTCATCCGTGGGTTCGATGGGACGACTGATGAGGGCATAAGCCAGGAGCTCTACCACGTCCTTACGGTGATAGTAGTTTGAGTTCAATTTATCGAGAACGGCTAAAACGTTTTGAGGAAGTCCTGGT
>JBILFF010000137.1:0-5209 GCA_044351695.1 Bdellovibrionota bacterium | reverse complement strand
CCATTATTTACTACGTTGCGTTTTACACTTTGTTTCTCAAGCGAAGACATCACTATAACATCGTCATCGGTGGTGCGGCTGGTTCGACTGGCCCGCTGATCGCGTGGGCCGCAGTGGATGGGGGCCTGAGCTTGTATGCCTGGGTCATGTTTGTGATTATTTTTATGTGGACGCCTCCTCATTTTTGGGCGCTGGCACTTGCGATTAAAGATGAGTACCAAGAAGTGGGAGTTCCGATGCTCCCAGTCACACACGGTGTTAAGCGAACCAAGCAAGAGATCTGGATCTATACTTGGAGTCTTTTGCCCCTTTCGCTCGTTCCTTGGCTGATGGGGGAGGCGGGCCTTGTCTATTTGTCTAGCTCGCTAGCTCTGTGGCTTTGGTATCTGATAGAAACACATCTTCAATTGCCCCAAACCGATCGCAAGAATTATATGCGATTGTTTGGGGTCTCGATTCTTTATCTCCTCTTTCTCTTCGTTGGCATTTTGATCGATGGTGGAGTGAGATACTTCTCGTGAGACGAGCGAGGATCAGCTTAATTTTTCTCGTTGTTTTCATCGATCTTTTGGGTTTTGGAATCATGATCCCCATGCTGCCTTTTTACGCGGAATCGATGGGAGCGGGTTCTATTCAAATTGGACTCCTGATGGCGTCCTACTCCTTCTTTCAGATCTTTGCGGGACCCATATGGGGAGCTTGGAGTGATCGCATCGGGCGGCGTCCTGTGTTGTTGATGACGATCATCGGTCAATCTCTGGCGTTCGCGTTGTCAGCAATCGCGCCTGACTTTTGGTTTCTGCTTTTGAGTCGCTCTCTTGCGGGACTTTTTGGCGGCAATATCTCAGTCGCTAGTGCTTATATGGCAGATATTACGAGTGAAGAAGAGCGCGGCAAAGCGATGGGCTTGATCGGAGCCGCTTTTGGCCTCGGCTTTGTTTTTGGGCCTGCGATTGGTGGCCTGTTGATTTCTTATGGTCCCGCATGGCCGTCAGTCGTTGCGGCGGCCTTGGCATTTATTAATGCTTTAGGTGCTTACTTTTATTTGGCAGAGCCCCCAGTGGATACGCAGGAGAGATCAAAAAATAGAAAGCAGTGGTCAAAAAACGACCTTAAAGATTTTCTGGGAAGGATTGAGATTGTGATCCCCACCCTGATCTTTTTCTTTTTCACTTTTGCTTTCGTGCAGCTTGAAGTGACTTTTGGTTTGTTTGTGACGAATATTTTTGGATTCTCTCAAAAAGACTCAGGCTTAATGCTGGCACTCGTTGGTGTAACCATGGCGATTGTGCAGGGGGGACTTTTAGGTAAAGCCATCAGAGTTTTTGGTGAATTGAATTTGGTGCTACTCGGAAGCCTCACACTCTGCATGGGACTTGTGGCTTTGTCTCTGGCGCAGACAAATTTTTGGCTACTCAGCTCTCTTCTGATTTTAGGAGTGGGCTACAGCTTAGCCAATCCGTGCTTGACGTCTTTAGTCTCTAAAGCGGCTCCCTCCAATCGAAGGGGATCGGTCATGGGTTTCTATCAGTCTGTGGGGAGTATCGCTCGGATTGTCGCTCCGGTCACCGCGGGAGCTGTTTATCATCTTGACCCCAGGTATCCTATGAAGCTCGGCGCCATTATGGTGGCTGGGGCGGCAGCCATCTGGACGGTGAGAGCACTCGTTGCCAGGGCTGAAAAGAGCTCTTAGGATTTCAGCATGGCAGTTTTAGCACTTATTAGACATGGGCAGTCGCAGTGGAATCTAGAGAATCGATTTACGGGCTGGGTGGATGTTCCTCTTTCTTCGCAAGGAGAGGAGGAGGCTAAAAGGGCCGGCGATCAACTCAAGTCTCTGCAAGTGAAATGGGATATTTGCCATACTTCTCGCCTCATGCGTGCGCAGAGAACTTTAGAAATTGTTTTGCAGCAAATGAGGCAGAGCGCTCCGATCATGATGGACTCCGCACTCAACGAGCGACACTACGGAGATTTGCAGGGGCTCAATAAAGATGAGACTCGTAAAAAATTCGGAGATGAGCAAGTGCTTCGCTGGAGAAGAAGTTTCGATCAGCCTCCTCCCAATGGAGAGTCTCTGGCGGATACATCGAAGCGAAGCATTCCGTACTTTAGGGAGTATATTCTTAAAGATTTAGAGCGCTCTAAAAATGTTTTAGTCGTAGCCCATGGAAATTCGTTACGTTCGATTGTGATGTTTATCGAAAAAATGAGTCCCGACCAGATTTTACAATTTGAGATGGCGACAGGAGTGCCCCATATTTACCGTTTAACGGATGGAGCTTTTTCAAAGCGCGAACTTCTCTCTTGAGGTCACTCAATCTTTAACGCTCGAGTTGCCGAGCCATCTCGATTGCAAAATAAGTCGCCACAAGATCACTGCCCGCACGAAAAAGGCTGTTCATGCTTTCTAACAGGGCTCGATCGAAATCAAAGAGGCCGGCTTTTGCTCCGAGCTCTAACAAAGCGCACTCACCACTTACATGATAAGAAACAACGGGAACCGAGGATCTCTCCTTGAAGGCCCGAATCACATCTAAGTACCAAGTTGCGGGCTTCACCATGACCATGTCTGCGGCTTCTGACAAATCGAGATCCAGCTCTCTCAGCGCTTCTCGAATGTTTCGGGGATCCATTTGATAGGTTTTCTTATCTCCAACCGGATTCGCTCCCAGTGTTTCTCGAAACGGACCATAAAGCGCCGAGGCATACTTAGCCGTATAGGCAAGAATCAGGCGATCCTCAAAGCTTTCGTGATCAAGCGCGGCGCGAATCGCAGCCACACGCCCATCCATCATATCTGAGGGTGCGAGTATTTGAGCTCCTGCGCGAGCATGAAGCAAAGACATCTCACAAAGCCGCTCGATGGTTTCATCATTCAAAATCTTTCCGTCTTTAAAGAGTCCGTCGTGTCCATGATCGGTGTAAGGATCTAAAGCAATATCCGTCGCGATTTGTATATCTGGCAGACAACTTCGAATTTCTTTAATCGCTCGAACGACTATCGCATCCTCTCTAAAAGCCTCAGAAGCATCGGCATCTTTTTTTTCGGAGACTCCAAAAATAAGACAGCTCTTGATTCCTAGGCTGTAAGCTTCCTTCATCTTAAGAGTAAGCTTATCTACGCTCACCGTAAAACAGCTCGAGAGCTGGGGATGTTTTCTTTCAATACCCCTTCCTTCACATACAAAAATCGGAAGCATGAGTTGACTCGCCGTGAATCGAGTCTCACTGACGAGCTCTCGGATAGCGGGATTCTGTCGCAGCCGTCGAGGACGATGAGAAATTTCCATCACGATTCTCCAATCACCACAAAGTTTATCAAGCGCTTAGGTACAAAGATCACTTTTTTAATTTCACCTCGCACATACTTGCTCACCTGGGGATCCTCAAGTGCCATGCGCTGAACCTCATCTTGGCCAGCCCCAATCGGAGCGACCAGATTCCCGCGTAGCTTGCCGTTTACTTGCACAGCATAAGTGACTTCGCTGAGTACCAAAAACTTGGGATCATAATCAGGCCACGCAACGTTTAAAATCGAGGGCGAGTGGCCGAGAGTTGTCCAAATCTCCTCGCCGATATGGGGAGCAAAGGGAGAAAGCAAGAGTATAAACTTTTCAGCTACAGATTTGGCTATCGATTCTTGTTCAATCAGTTCATTGTGGCAAATCATGAGTTGAGAGATGGCGGTATTAAACCGCAAAGCTTCAATATCTTCGCCTACTTTTTTAATGCTCTGACTGAGAATCCTTTCTTCTTTTTCGTTTGCCGCTCGATCCTGAATCTTAGATTCGTGAACAAAGCTCCTCCAAACACGGTTGAGAAAACGAAAGACGCCATCAATATTTGCTGTGGACCAAGGCTTTGATTTTTCAAGAGGCCCCATGAACATTTCGTACATTCGAAAAGCATCAGCGCCATAGTCAGCGACGATATCGTCTGGATTCACGACGTTGCCGCGACTCTTGGACATTTTTTCACCGTCTTCGCCCAGAATCAGCCCTTGATTGACGAGTTTCTTAAAGGGCTCTTTGGTGCTGACGAGTTTGAGATCATAAAGAACTTTGTGCCAGAAGCGCGAGTACAGCAGATGAAGCACAGCGTGCTCGACGCCGCCCACATAAAGATCAACAGGCATAAAGTAGTTTTCTTTTGCAGCGTCCCAAGCGTGAGAAGAATTTTTTGGATCAATGTATCTCAAATAGTACCAGCAGGATCCTGCCCACTGCGGCATCGTGTTGGTTTCACGACGAGCCTTCTTGCCAGTCTTCGGATCGATCATGTGAACCCAATCCGAAATGCCGGCCAGAGGACTCTCGCCCGACCCTGAGGGTTCGTAGCGTTCGACCTCTGGTAAAAGTAAGGGCAGTTCATCATCTTCGAGAACTCGCATGCTACCATCTTCGAAATGCAGAATAGGAATAGGCTCGCCCCAGTAACGCTGTCTCGAAAAAACCCAGTCGCGCAATCGATAACTAACCTTTGATTCACCAAGACCACGCTTTTTAAGCTCATCGCAGATTTTCTTTTTTGCATCCTCATTTCGTAGGCCATTTAAGAAATCAGACTGGATGTGGATACCATCGCCAGTAAAGGGCAATTCTTCAGCTGCTACGACTTGCACAATCGGCAAGCCAAACTGATTAGCGAACTGAAAGTCTCTCTCATCATGCGCCGGGACCGACATCAATGCGCCTGTACCGTAGTGACCCAAAACATAGTCCGAGATCCAAATGGGAAGCTCTTTTTGAGTAATCGGATGCGTCGCATAGGAGCCTAAAAAAACACCCGTCTTCTCCTTCGAGAGATCTGTTCGATCTAAATCGGATTTGTGGGCGGCTTCTGCTCGATATCTCGCTACAGCTTCGCGATAATCGGGATGCGTTAGCTCATCAACCAAACTGTGCTCGGGAGCCAAGATTAAAAAGGTGGCGCCGAAGACTGTGTCAGGACGAGTAGTGAAGACACGAATTTTTTTTGAAGACTCTTTGATGCCAAAATCAATTTCGGCCCCTTCAGATCTTCCGATCCAGTGGCGCTGCATTTCTTTAATACTCTCGGGCCAATCTAAATCTTCAAGATCTTCTAAGAGTCGATCGGCGTAAGCGGTGATTCTTAAAACCCATTGCCGCATATTTTTTCGAACAACCGGATGACCACCCTCAACGGATAGCCCGTTCTCAACTTCTTCATTCGCCAAAACAGCGCG
>JBILFF010000136.1:0-5217 GCA_044351695.1 Bdellovibrionota bacterium | reverse complement strand
CAACGGCCTCATCGGGATGAACATTTTTTGCGGGAATTCTTCCAAAGTATTCTTGAACTTTCTGTTGCACCAAGGGCATGCGCGTTTGGCCGCCTACCAAAAGAACTTCATCAATCTCCGATGGTTTCAAAGCCGCCATCTCCAGGGCGCTCTTACAGATGGCAATCGTTTGATCGACGAGATCCTCGGTCATTTTTTCGATTTCTAATCGATTTAAAGTGTACTTGAGATGTTTTGACTCTGCTTGCACGGTGGTGATGAAAGGAAGATTCATCTCGGTCTCTAAACTAAAGCTCAATTGGCATTTTGCGGCTTCGGCGGCATCTTTGAGTCTTTGAAGAGCCATGCGATCCGACTTCAGATCGACGGCATGCTCTTTTTTAAATGTTTCCACCACATACTCTAGAATTCGATGATCAAAATCTTCACCGCCCAGAAAAGTGTTTCCTGCCGTGGCGAGCACCTCAAAGGTCTCTCGACTAACATCCAGAATCGAAATATCAAAAGTGCCGCCGCCCAGGTCATAGACAGCAATTTTTTTATTCATTTTCTTGTTGTAACCAAAAGCTAAGGCCGCCGCTGTGGGCTCGTTGACAATTCTCAAAACGTCGAGCCCCGCAATTCGCCCCGCGTCCTTCGTGGCTTGTCGCTGGCCATCCGAAAAATACGCAGGAACGGTGATGACCGCTTTCTCGATTTTAGTATGCAGAGACTCCTCTGCAATGGTCTTGATCTGTTTCAGGATAAGAGCCGAGATTTCTTGAATGGGATGATTTTTTTTGAAGGCCTGAATACGGGGATCACGATTGGGCCCCTGAACAATTTTAAAAGGGACGAAAGAGATCATCTTGGTGACTTCGGGGGATGTGAAGCTTCGGCCAATCAGTCTTTTGGCAGCGTAGATTGTGTTTTCAGGATTCGTAATCGACTGACGTTTTGCAATGTGACCAACCATGCTGGAGTGATCCGGATTAAAGGCCACCACCGATGGCAGGGTTCGATATCCTCCTTTTTGCTCTAAGACGCGGGCTGAGCCCGCTTCGCACACGGCGACGCAAGAATAGGTAGTCCCCAAGTCGATTCCTAGAACAACTTCACTCATGAGTCTTAAATTTTATCCGAACCGGCTTCAGATGCCGAGCTTCTTTAAGACGAGTATTTTTGCAAAAGTCGATGAGCTTGCGCATGTTGAGGATCTCTTCGAAGCGCTTCCTCCAACTCCAGAATCGCTTTATCGCGATCCTTTCGTTTGTAATAGATCTGCGCGATGAGAATCGATGGCTCTGGATTTTTGGGCATCCCCGCTTTGGCACGCTGCAACATTTCAAGAGCCTCTTTGAATCGTGTACTTTCTCCAGACTCCAAAATGGCTCGTCCCACGATCCATTTGGCTTGGACGGATTCGGGCATCATGCGTAGCGCCTGTTCTGCTTTTTCTAGGGCTTCAGTTGAAAATCCTGCCGTCAAGGAGCCCTCTGCCTCTTTCAATAGATGCTCGGCTTTATGTAATTCCAAGAAGGGCACAAGCTCTTCATAGGACTTGCGGTACTGAGGGCGATCAGGCTGCAATTGAAGAGCGAGCTGAAACTGCTGCGCCGCCGAAGCGTAATCCTTCATTTTTAGTGCGGCGAGTCCGAGTTTATAGAGATGTTCAGCTTTGCCCATTCGTTCGAGTTTTGGATCTATTTTTTTTGTACTCGACGCCGTGAGCCCGATATCTTTGTTTTTGCTCGATGCTTTTTCGGAGAGTGCCTGACTTTGACGAGCCAGAGCTTCTCGATCATGGGGGTCTTTAATCGACTCGTAGGCTCCCTGAATCGCCGTAAATATCTGCTCCAACTTTCTTTTGTAATGGCCCAGAGGCTTTCTAAAAAATCGATCAGGATGAAACTTTCTCGATAGTCTGAGATAAGCTTGCCGGACTTCATGATCGCTCGCCGTGTTTTTGATTTCTAGAATCTCAAAAGGCTTTTGATGGGGTAAATTTTGTATTTTGAGCAAAATTTCTTGTCGAAAAGAAGTGTCCAGAGCTTGTAATTGGGGGTCTCGTTGATCGGATTCCAGAGTGGCTTGAATCTCCCCAGGAATCTCGTCTTTCTTGAGAGAGCCTTCGGCTGAGAGGGGTGCTGCGCGCTCAAGGCCCGAAATCTCAATAGCACCACAGTCCACAAGAGCTTTGATCAGCTTTTCTGTTTGATCTGTTGAAAAAGGCGTCACTTGCAAGAGTTCAGAAACGCGAATTTGATTTCCAATACGCGAAAGCAAATAACCGGCTTCTGTTATTAAAGAGCCGAGCTGTTGTGCTTTTTCGGGCGCAACGAGACGAATGGACTCGTTCTTTAACTCGTTTAGCAAAAGAGACCTCCTCTTGGCTCCCTCCATTTCAGCAAGAAATTCAACTAAAGAAAAGAAAGGGATTTTTCTAGGCAGCACTGCGGCTTTCCGTGAGAATAGGCGCGTGAATCTTATTATTCGATACCAAGGGGCTCGAGTGACTCGAGTTGAGCTCCCGCTCGATCCAGAAAAAAAAGAAATCCTGATTGGGCGCTCTCCTGAAAATGATGTGGTCCTTCCTTTTGATTTTGTGAGTCGAGTTCATGCGCGCCTCTATTTTGAAGAAGGCCATTGGTCTTATCAGGATTTGAGAAAGGACCACCCGCGACGCGAGGATGAGCCGATACGACTAAGTCCTTCGACCATTATTCAAATAGAGACTGGTCTGGAGTTGCTCAGCGAAGAGAGTTTTGTTTTGGCCGAGACAAAGATTCACGATCGAAGATCTCGAGCAAGCGTTAAATTTAGGCGCCGCGAGGATCAAAAGCGGCTGGTCCACGGCGTCTTATTGGGCGTGGCTTTAGTGGCCTCTTTGCTGGGCTTCTTTAAGTGGTTCGACACTCCTCGCCAGCAGGATGCTAATACTATTTTTGGATTGGTTCGGCCCAAAGTGGTTGAGTTTGTAAAAATCAAGGACGAGAAGTCTATTCGAGATTTTAAAATTTATGGCGAGATGAAAGATGAAGATTTTGTAGAAGAGATGGGATTCTGTACGGGTTTCAAAATCGCTCCCACCATCGTTTTGACTGCCAACCACTGTGTTCATGGGGGAAGTTTGGTGGATGCCTCGGTTGATTTTCAAATCAAAACCTTTGACGGCAAAGTACATGCTCCTTCTCGTATCTTGGGTTTTGATCTTAAGAAGGATTTTTTATTTTTAGAGGTGCCTAGTCTTAAAGACTACGGCTACCTCAAGATTTCCGAAGAAGCCTTTAAGGTCGGAGAGACTGTGTTCACAGTGGGTAACGTGGCGGGCGAAGGGCTTGCCATTCGAGAGGGCATTACCGCGAGCAAAACGAAAGACCAAAATGATCCTCAGATTGAGTTTGTTAGATTTTCGGCACCAGCCAGTGGGGGAAATAGCGGTGGTCCACTCGTCAATGGGAGGGGAGAGGTCGTTGCCTTAGTGTTCGCTGCCACTTGGGATGGGAATTACAATATGGGAACCGGGGCCGATTACTTGCTCGAGGCCAAGAAAAAATTTGTCGATGATCAACAAGAGAAATCAATTTTGGTTGAGCCTAAAAAGCTTCTTAATTTTCAGCCGCTGATGATTCCCTATCAACTCTACATGCCGACTCTTGATTCGGCTTATGAGAGCCCCGATCACTACCGACTTTTAGAGAGCATGAGCTTTGATTTGCGGATGCCTAATGCCTTAGAGAGTCATTACTCAGCTTTACTCGATGCTTTAAACCACAGTGCCACAGAAAAAATGAAAGAAGTCGAGGCTCGACTTCGAGCTGAGGGGTTTCGCAGTAAGGATTGGGCCGATCAAGTCAGTCCTGAGGTGCCTCTTTTGATTTTTGGCGATACGAATCCGGTTTTTGCCAAGTGGCCCCCCCAAAAAAATGCGAAGTCCTCCGCGGTTCAGTCGTCGGAGTCGATGATTTATCCGTTGAGCATGGCCACTTCGCTGCCGATGGGACCCACTGCTTACAAGGGTTTTTTACAAACGCTACGGAGTGAGAGTTACTACAATTACGTGCCAGAGCAGCAGATTTTAAATTTGCGTCTTGATCCCACGCAAATCTCGACAGATTCGGATTCGATTGTTTATCGAGCGGGCAATTTTACACAGCGAGAAGCCTTGGAGCGGATGGCTTACGAAGCTTTCGGTCTTGCGCGGATGAGTCTTCAAAAGCCAGAAGGGGGCTGGGAACAGGCAAGGCAGTTAGACCCGCAACGAATTTTGTCTATTCTGGTGGCTGATGGGCTGATTGCATCGAGTGCGGGCTCTCTCTATCTTCGCCCAAACGCTCAAAGAGATTTTGTAATCAAAGCGATGCAGGAGCAGCCGGTGGTGACCGAGCTCAGCGATTTGACAGGGCGTAAATGGCAGACGTTTTCTATTCGTCTGTTTGGAGAAATGACTTTAGAAAGTTTTTGCTTGCCACTTCCTCAGGGCATCTATTGTCAGTTTCTCGGCTTTCAAGCGACACATCCGTATCTGCTGAAGATCTTGAGAGCCAACTTTGTTCGCAGTCAGCTCTCGCAGAGAGCTTTGCCCGGATTCTATTCGAGGCCCGAGGCACTGTTGGATTTTCAAAAACAATCGCTCAGCGAAACCAATCCTCCCTGGAATGATTTCGAGCTTCGGCGCGATCCTCTTGCGCAGTGGCGTGTGAATTTTAAAGAAGAGGGGCTCTTTGTAGAGCTGCCGAAAGAGGGAGTCATTGAAAGCATACGCATGAACTCGGGAGTGACGAAAGATCCGAAGTCCCAGGCAGCACGATGGGTTGCTACAGGGATAGAGTTTATTCATCGAAGCGCTCAGGACAAAATGAAACGCAGATATTGCGAGTTTAGCTTTGAGAAAAAAGGGAGCTTGACGTCCTCTGTACTCGCCGCCATTCGTGCTGAGGAGCAAACGCGAGAGAGAGCTCATCGAAGGTCTAAAACGCGAACTCTCGACGAGGAGTCGACTCCGATTTGGCAAAAATCGGTCATCTCCATTCGGACTCGTCATGATCTCAGTTTGTACGCTTATTGCGTGCCTGCTGAAAAGTATGGCGATTCGGAGCAGCTTTTAAATTTTAGTTTTGATTCACGAGAAAAGTGGGAGCCGCGTTGGGGCTTGCTGGAGTAGCTACCGGTTTTTAGGCTCTTGGATGGCATTGATCAAACACACGAATCAGTCGTGAGCGTGATGTCGAAAGATAT
>JBILFF010000032.1:0-19306 GCA_044351695.1 Bdellovibrionota bacterium | reverse complement strand
GATTGGCAAAGACGGTCGCGCTTTGCTTGATCTGCTTCAGCACCGCCAGGAGGAAGCACCGCGAGCCGGCGAAGCTCTTTGGGCATTACACCCTTTTGACCCTTTTAAAAAAGCGCAAGTGACCCCCTCTCAGGTCCGCCCTCTTTTGACCGAGGTTTTCAAAAATGGAGAGTGGATCAGCTCCATTGATTTAGAAGATGCTCGCCGAAAGAGCCTAAGAAGCTTGGAGGAACTCAGACCCGATATCCTACGAAGAGAAAATCCGACGCCACATAAAGTATCTTTAAGCCAGGAGCTTCGTCGGACCCTTGAAGACTCGCTGCAACGCGAAGCCCCCGCTAAACATCTCGAGTAAATATTAATCAAGCTGGGACAAGCACTTGAGAAGATACAAACGAGTTTGACTGGCACTCTCGAGCAACTCTTGACCTTCTTTATCTTTGGGCGCACGCACCCACGCGGTCCATCGATCTGAAATATCTTGTCGATCAAGCTCAAGGCTACGAGACTCCACCTCTTCAAAAAGACCCTGTCTCCACAAGACGAAAATATTAGCGACTCGAAAGCCCACTTGATAACGGTGATGCTGAGGATCAGGAGACAAAATCTCACCCGTGGCCATTTGCAGCTGCTGAGACGTTCGCGCATCAGAGGGTAACAAGAGAATCACGCTCAATAGACGATCGGCTCTCTCAAGCCCCTCTTCAAGATCTCCATTTTTAAGGAGGTAGAGAACCCGAGCCATCAACTCACCCATCAAATGGGGGGCCGCTGCGTAAATAATTTCACTTGCCGATAATGCCTCTGATGAATTGGGATCTCGAAAGTACTCATTCAAAAATTCATCTGAAAATCGATGAAGCATCAGATAAGAAACTTTCAAAGCAGCCATCATATTTTCAGTTTCAAGCCGAATGCGCTCAAAGTCTGAATTCAGTGTGGATTCAGCTCGCGGCGCCGAAGCCAAGGCTACAGTGATATCGTCTGGACTCCAAAGATTTGTGACAAGATTTCCCAGTTCACTTCCATTATTCAAAACGCGAACTCTTGATGTGGAAAAGGTGTCGTTTAGAAAAAGAAAATTTCCTTCCATCTCCTCGACATAGACAAGCTCTCTTTGAACCTTTTCGATGAGCTCGGGAGCAGCATCCCAATACGCAATCTCATGGGCATTTCTGAGCGCCTGAAGAGCGAAGCGGATTCGAACGGGAAATTCCGAAGGATTTTTAAGCGCCATTCGATAAAAAGAAACACCCAAAGCCTCCCAAGACTTCCAATCGCGCTGTGGCTCTTTCATGCTCTTCACCGAAGCCACCCAAAGCAGCCTGAGCTTGCACTGCAAGTCAGCCATCGAGCCCGACTGAGCGCGCGGACTCAATGCCATCACAAATGAGAAGATTCCTAAGCTAAAAAATATCTTCAAAAATCACCCTATAAACCCATGCTGCTTTTAGCATGTTTTGAGATTCTGAAAAGGGCTTTAAAATTAACGATTACGGCTCAATAAGCCCTGCTCTTTGTCGGCGAGGTCTCCCATTTACACTCTAAGGATTTTTAACGGGAAGCCTTCAGAGAGCAGAAAGCCGAGTGTTCGACCTGCCGAAATCTTTTTCGATGAGTTGACGCTCGTATTCAAGCATTGGCGGAGCCGAAAAGCCGAAAGATTTCAGAACCTTTGCACCCCCGTCTTTGAAGGAAAAGCTTTTCCACTTTCTTTGAGGCTGAGTTAGGCTCGGCGAATGAGTAGTAGCGAGTTTCAAGGACAGCAAATTAGCTTTCCACAAGTGGAATCTGAGATCTTAGCGCATTGGCAGAGAAATAAAATTTTCCATAAATCTTTGTCGCAAAGTCAAAAAGCCTACTCGTTTTACGATGGCCCCCCCTTTGCCACGGGTCTCCCCCACTACGGCCACCTTCTCGCAAGCACTCTCAAAGATATTGTGCCTCGATACTGGACGATGAAGGGCTACCGTGTGGAGCGTCGATGGGGTTGGGATTGTCACGGCCTTCCCATCGAGCAAGAGATCGACAAGAAGTATCATTTTAAATCGACCGAAGAGATCGAAAAATTCGGTATAGCGAAATACAATGAAGAGTGCCGTGGAATCGTTTTGCGCTTCACCGAAGAATGGAAGCACGTCATTGGTCGACTGGGACGCTGGTGCGATTTTGAAAACGACTACAAAACCATGGATCTTGCCTTCATGGAGTCGGTGTGGTGGGTGTTTCGTCAGCTTTGGGATCAGGGCCTCATCTATCGCGGCTACAAAGTGATGGCGTTTTCAACAGCGCTCGGAACGCCGCTTTCAAATTTTGAGGCCGGCTCAAATTACATGGATGTGCAAGATCCAGCCATCACGGTCGCGTTTCCGCTAGAGGCGGCTCCTGGATCTCGAGAGTCTGAGTTTTCTGTTTTGGCGTGGACGACCACTCCCTGGACTCTGCCCTCAAACCTTGCATTGGCGGTGGGGGCAAAGATCGATTACGCATGGGTGAGCTTAAAGGACGGACGAAAATTTATTTTGGCCAAAGATCTTGTCGAGAAGTACTTCAAGCCGGAAGAGATTACGGAAAGCACTTTTGAGTTAGGCGCCGATCTTGTGAAGCGCAAAATTCGCTACCGGCCCCTGTTTGATTATTTTAAAAGTAAATCTCCCCACGATTTTCAGATCATCGAAAGCGATCATGTCACGACGGATTCAGGAACAGGTGTCGTCCATATGGCGCCCGCCTTTGGAGAAGATGATTTTTACGCTTGCAAAAGAGTCGGCATCGAACCCATTTGCCCCGTCGATCATCATGGCCGATTTACAGCCGAGCTTCCTGACCTTGCCGGTGAGTATGTCAAAGATGCCGACAAGCTGCTGATCAAACGAATCAAAGAAATGGGACGGCTTCTCAAACAAGAGACTCTTCAGCATGCCTATCCCTTCTGCCCTCGTACCGACACACCACTCATTTATCGTGCACTCAGCTCCTGGTTTGTAAAAGTCGAAGCGATTAAAGACCGACTCATCGCAAACAATAAAACCCAAACGCATTGGGTGCCGGATCATTTGCGTGAAGGTCGGTTTGGGAAGTGGCTCGAAAACGCGCGCGACTGGGCGATTTCGAGAAATCGCTACTGGGGAAATCCACTTCCGGTATGGGAATCTTTTGAAGATCCTGAGAGTTCGCGTGAGTATATTTGCCTTGGCTCGGTTGCTGAACTTGAAAAACTCGCTGGTAAAACGTTTTCGGACATTCATCGAGAACATCTTGATGATCTTATTTTTGAACGAAACGGCAAAAAGTTTAAGCGCGTCCCCGAAGTTTTAGATTGCTGGTTTGAAAGTGGAGCGATGCCTTATGCTCAATCCCACTACCCTTTTGAAAACGAAAAAGAGTTTAAAGATAAATTTCCGGCAGACTTTATTGCCGAGGGACTCGATCAAACGCGGGGGTGGTTTTATACACTTTCCGTCTTGGGCACGATTTTGTTTGATCGGATTCCTTTTAAAAACGTCGTGGTCAATGGACTCATCTTGGCTGAAGATGGCAAAAAAATGAGCAAGCGTCTCAAGAATTATCCGGACCCCATGGATGTGATGAACAAACACGGCGCCGATGCGCTACGCTTGTATTTGATTGATTCACCGGTCATCAAAGCCGATGAGCTTCGATTCTCTGAGAAAGGCGTACAAGAAATTGTTCGGCGTGTGCTTCTCAAGCTCTGGAACGCATTTTCGTTCTACGATAGCTACGCGAAGATCGATAAGATTCAGCCAGAAGCTTCGGGTGCCCATTTAAAGTCCAGCAATATTCTAGACCAGTGGATTGTTTCGAGATTTCAGACCTTGCTTAAAAGAATTGAGATCGAAATGCAGTCCTATCGGCTCTACAATGTAGTGCCCGAGCTTTTGATTTTTATTGAAGAACTAACCAACACCTACATTCGACTGAACAGAGCTCGTTTTTGGGCAGAGGGTCTTGAGCACGACAAGTTGAGTGCTTTTAGAACCTTGCATTACATTTTACTGGAGTTCTCAAAAGCTCTTGCACCTTTTGCGCCGTTTTTGTCTGACCATTTGTATCAAATGCTTACGAGCAAACAAGGCAAGGAGTCCGTGCATTTGGAGGCTTACCCGGTTGCGAAACCTGAATGGATCAACGAAAAACTCGAGCAAGGAGTTGCTCTTCTCGAGGAGGCGATTTTGCTCGCTCGTGGCATTCGCGAAAAAGAAAAAATCAAAGTAAAACTTCCTCTCAAAGAATTGGTACTGATCCACCGAAAAGAAAAGGCTCTTGAGGCCTTGAAGCCTCTTGAAAGCTATCTTCTCTCTGAGCTCAATGTCCGCAAGATTTCTTACAGACAAGACGAGACAAGTTTCGTGGAAATCAGCGTGAAGCCCAATGGCCAGACGCTCGGACCAAAAGTGGGGCGCAGAATGAAGGAGCTTAGTGAGGCGATTGCTCGTTTAGGAGTAGACCAACTCCAGGAGTTGGAGACAAAGGGTCATCTGAGCGTACTCGATGTGAGCCTCAGCCCTGAGGATGTAAAGATTCTTCGAACGCCCGTGAAGGGAGCCTTTGCGACTCAAGCCAGCTCGAAGTTAGCGGTGGCTTTGGACATTGGAATTGATCGAGATCAAAGTCTAGAGGGCATGGCCAGAGAAATCGTGAACCGCGTTCAACGGCTCAGAAAGGATTCTGCCCTTTCGTTGGATGATCGAATCGAGCTTGAATTAAGGGCCTCAGGAGACTTAAAAGATGCCGCTTTAAGTTTTGAGACTTATATCAAAGACCAAACGCTAGCCGTTAAAGTCGAGGTTTTGACCGATTCTATGCCTTTTAAGCTACCCCACCAGGCTCAAGAGGAAGTCGAGGGGCTGGCTTTAGGACTGGCTTTACGAAAACTCGAGCGTGAAAAGAAAATCAGCTAGGATTTGCGGATGCTAGAAGCAAAAGATTTGAGTCGGCTACCGAACCCCTCTGAGTTTTCGATCCTTGATCTCATGAAAAATCAGAAGGATCGATTTCAGAATTGGAGCGATTACGCCAATCCGCAACTTCCCAAAGTTTTAAAGACCATTGGGTTCGACAAAACCTATGTTCGCGGTGAAGGAGCCTATCTTTGGGATGAAGAGGGAAATCGCTATTTAGACCTCCTGACCGGTTATGGAGTTTTCAATATCGGACGCTATCATCCGGTGGTGGTGAAAGCTCTGCACGACATGATCGGAGCGAAAGAAGCGAATTTGATTCAAATGGATTGCCCTAATCTCACCGGACAACTCGCCAAAGCCTTGATTGAACGCGCGCCGAGTGGCGATCGAGTTTATTTCTGCAGCACTGGGGCCGAGACGGTGGAGACCTCGATTAAGTTTGCCAAAGCGGCGACAAAGCGAGATCGCATCTTATTTATGAAGAAGGGCTTTCATGGACTGACCGTCGGAGCTCTTTCGGTCATGGGTAATAGTGAGTTTAGAGACGGCTTTGGACAGCTGTTGCCCCTCTGCGATGCGGTACCCATGAATGATCTCGCAGCTCTAGAGGAGCAACTTCAGAAAAAAGATGTAGCGGCTTTTATTTATGAGCCCATTCAAGGAAAAGGCGTCTTTATTCCGGAGCCTGGATTTTTAAAAGAAGCTGAAGCTCTGTGTCGCAAGTACGGCACTCTCACCATTGCCGATGAAGTTCAAACAGGAATGGGACGAACAGGAAAGTTTTTTGCCATAGAGCACGAAGGCCTCCAGCCCGATATGATTTTGATTTCGAAAGCTTTAAGTGGCGGACTCGTACCGACGGGTGCGGTGATTGCGACCGATAAAGTCTTTCTATCGGTCTTTAATAAAATGGATCGCTGCGTTGTTCATAGCTCCACCTTTGGCAAAAATTCACTGAGCGCAGGCATGGGACTGGCGACCCTTTGGGTCATTGATCATGAAAAACTCATGGAGCGCGCCACTGAGATCGGCAACAAAATTCAGGCTGGAATTCGTGCCTTGATGCCTAAATATGAAATGCTGGGAGACGTGCGTGGTCGCGGTTGCATGATCGGCATTGAATTTAAGGAACCCCGCTCTCTCGCTCTCAAAATGGGATGGAGCTTATTGCACAAACTAGACTCGAGCTTGTTTCCTCAAATGATTGTGATGCCTCTGATGAGAGATCATCGCGTTCTGACTCAAACCTCGGGCAAAGGACAAGACATCATTAAGCTTCTTCCTCCCCTGATTTTATCGGACGCCGATATTGAGTGGTTCTTGAAAGCTTTTGAAGAGACGCTCAAACTCGCTCATCAGTTTCCGGGTGGAGTTTGGGATCTCGGAAAGTCTTTAGCCAAAGCAGCCATGAGCGATCGACCTGCTGAACGAGAATAATCGAATGAGTTCCCATTTTCAGACTCTCGAAAAACTTAAGTCACGCGGTCTTCGAATCACGAAGGTACGTCGGCAACTGGTAGAGTATATTTTAGATAAGAACGATCACTGGTCGATTCAAGATCTGGCTGAATCAGCAATGAAAGATTTGCCAGGCGTCGGAATTGCTACGATTTACCGCACGGTGAATTTGTTGGTGGAAACAGGCTCTTTGACACGTACCATCGTGGATCGAGGGCTGGCTCGCTTTGAAGTGACCCCCCAAGAGCATCACGACCATCTCAGTTGTGTTCTTTGTGGCAAAATCGTTGAGTTTGAAAATGCGCAGATAGAAAAACTGCAAGAGAAGATTGCAGAAGACTTTGGGTTCAAGCTGACCGATCATCGAATGGAACTCTTTGGAGAGTGCAAGGATTGTCGAAAATCTCGACGCCCTGCGGTGAAGGAAAAGTGACACTTCGTCAAAAGATCGTTACTCAAGATTTAAAAGCTGTGACTCTTAAGTTAATGAAATGACTGGGGAAATGATTTGGAACTCCGTGGCACAAATCCTGAAGCAAAAGTAGAACGACTGATGTTCTCTGGGAGGGAACAAAGATGAAACAGGAGATTCAAACTTCAAAGTCAGTGATTCCTACTTTTGATTTAGAAAAGCACCACTCAAAAGTAAAACTACCCACTGAATTTGACCTTCGGGATCTGGCCAAAAAGTACTCGATCTTTCCGCTCAAGGTGATTTTGCAAGGCGGCAGTAAAAAGCTTTTGCTCGCGATGCGAAATCCGGGAGATCAAAAACTCATTTTCGATGTTGAAATGAGAGCAGGAATGCCCGTTATCGCCGTTCAAGCAGATGACGTGGATATTCAGTGGTTGATTCAAAAGTTTTATTTTGGTCGCTCTCTGATACCCACCCCACTCGAACGACCTCGCGAGATAGCGCATGAGGCCTTTGAAAGCTTAACCAAAACAACTGACACTCAAGAGCGTCCCGATTGGATCTCTGAGGCTCTCGACCAGTTCATTCAAAAATAAATCATTCTGGCAGCGGCAGAATCGCTTCTTCGTGCCGAATATCAAGTCCCTCGACGACGAAGATGACTTGCTCTGCAAAATTCGTGGCATGATCGGCAATTCTTTCGAGATACTTGGCCACAAACAAAATCTTCATGATCCGGACGATCAGATCGGGATGTTCTTGCATCTCCTGAAGCAAATCTCGGTAAAAACTTCGGTAATGCTGATCGATTCGATCATCAAGCTTTAAGATCTCCCCCGCCTGCTGCGATGAAAGAGAGACAAAGGCATCGAGCGCCCTTGAGATTACCTCTTGAGCCGAAACAAAAATCGTTTCTAAAGGCTCCTTTGAAATACTCTCAAACTCCAAACTCTCGGGCATCTCTGCAAGTTCAGCCACTCGCTCGCAGATGTTCACCACTTCATCCCCTATTCTTTCCAGGTCTTTGGAGATCTTGAGAGCGGTGCTTACAAATCGCAAATCCCGCGCGGCGGGCTGTCGGAGCGCCAAAATCTGAATAGCCAACTCGTCGACACTTTTTTCGATTCGATCTACATCATCGTCTCGAGCGATGATCAACTTTGCAAGGCTGGCATTTCTCGATTTGAACGCCTCGTGAGACTCCTTGAGCATGGACTCAACAACTCCCCCCATCAACAAGAGACTCTCTTTCAAAGAGTTCAAGTCTGCATCGAAAGCCTTAGCTGTATGCTTTGAAGTCATCTTAATTCACCGCTCACATCCTAGCCTAACTCAGCCAAATTTACCCGTCAGATAATTTTCGGTCTCTGCACATGCGGGGCGCGTAAAAAGTGTTTTAGTGGGTCCCTGTTCAATCACCTCCCCATTCAAAAAGAAGGCTGTTCGATCAGAAACTCTCGCTGCCTGCTGCATGTTATGAGTAACCATCACCATCGTGTAATTTTTTTTAAGCTCTACCAACAAATCCTCAATCCGCGCTGTCGCGATAGGGTCTAAGGCTGAGCAAGGTTCATCAAGCAAAAGAATCGCGGGGTCCATAGCCAACGCTCGTGCAATACAAAGACGCTGCTGCTGCCCTCCCGACAAACTGAGAGCCGGCTGATGAAGTCGGTCCTTCACTTCGTCCCACAAAGCGGCTTGCTCTAGGGACCCTTTCACCAAAAGATCGAGCGATTCCCTTGATCGACCCAGAAGCTTAGGTCCCCAGGCAACATTATCCCAAATACTCCTGGGAAAGGGATTGGGCTTCTGAAAAACCATACCCACCGAACGTCGAACCAACACAGGGTCTACTTCCGGCGAATAAACATTCTGCCCATCCAGAAAAATTTGTCCCTCAATGCGTGCAGTAGGAATCAAATCATTCATGCGATTCAAACAACGCAAGAATGTGGACTTACCGCAACCCGAGGGTCCAATGAGAGCCGAAATCTCACCGTGCTGAAAGTTCAGGCTCACCGATCGAACCGCCTGCTTCTCTCCATAGAAAACCGAAAGTTCCTCGGTGCGAACTCGATTCTGACTCATCTCTCACCATCGGTCGGAAAAATCATCTGAAAGCACATACCTCCCGATGCATTGTTCATCGCATGAACTCGACCTCCGTGACTTAAAACAATGTGTTTTACGATAGCGAGACCCAAACCCGTCCCTCCAAAGGCACGATTCCGCGATTTATCGGCTCGATAAAAGCGTTCGAAAATTCTCGGAAGATCCTCTGCCGCAATGCCCGGCCCATTATCAATGACTTCAAAGCAAAAAAATCTTTTTCCATCAAAAGCGCTTTGCCTCGATCGCAGCTCAATCACGGCTCCCTCAGGGCAATAGCGGTGCGCGTTAGCAATCAAATTAGAAAACGCCTGCTCCAGAAGATGCGGATCTGCTTTGAGGCTTTTGATCTCATTATCAATCACCAGGGTTTGCTTCTTCTGATCCATCTTTAATGCAAACAAATCTCGAAGATCTTTGAAAAAACCATCCAAATCAATTTCTCGTATCTCGAGATGCTGATCTGTTGCCTCGAGCCGAGAAAGCTCCAGGATGTCATAGATGAGCCGATCCAAACGCTTGGCATGATCGAGAATTTTATCCAAAAATTCCGCAGCCCTTTGAGGGTCCTGAAGCGCCCCATGTTTCAAAGTTTCAGCAAAACCTTGAATCGACGTGAGAGGAGTCTTCAACTCATGAGAGACATTCGCTACGAAGTCCGTCTTTTTTCGACTGAGCTCTTGAATTCTTTGCTGCAAAGCACGTCGATCCGTTTGGCTAGCTCTTAAGCGATGAAGAAGAAACAAACAAAGAACACCCAAAGCAAGTGTTGAAGCTGCAAACACAGGCCACATTTAGACCTCACGAGTTTGTTTGAGTCGATAGCCCACGCCTCGAATACTTTCAATTTGAGCTCCTCGAGCACCGAGCTTCTTACGAAGATTAGTGATGTGCACATCAATCGTGCGATCAACCACTGAAACATCTTTGCCTAGGGCAAAATCGATCAACTGCTGCCGATTAAACACATGGCCAGGCCTTTCCATAATGCACTGAAGAATCTTGAATTCAGTATTGGTGAGCTTGATGATCTGTGCGTCTACAAAAACTTCATGTCTCGAAAGATCAACTTTGATGCCATCGAACTCCAGGGATTCTGGATCGGAGTTCGACTCTTTTCGATCCCGGTCCTCCGTTCTTCGAAGTACCGCCTTCACTCGAGCCACAGCTTCTCTGGGAGAAAAGGGTTTGGTCATATAGTCATCCGCCCCCATCTCTAAACCAACGATTTTGTCGGTCTCCGACGATTTCGCTGAAAGGATGATAATCGGAAGATTTTCAAATTTTTGGCTTCGCTTGAGCTGCTTGCAGAGCTCTATCCCAGAAATACCGGGCAGCATCAGGTCAAGAATGACAAGCTCGATGGGCTCTTTCTCGAGTGTGGGCAAGACCTTCTCGCCTTGCTGAAGAACAAGAACCTCAAAGCCTTCTTGCTCAAGATTGTACTTCAGTAGCTCCCCAATATCGGGCTCATCATCCACGACCAGAACTTTTTTTCGAGGGTTCATGATTCTCCCTACATTAGGTCTAGCTAAAAATGGGGGTCGCTGTAGACCAAAAATTCTGTGTAGTTTTGAGGCTCTGGGTTAAGGATCCGTAAAGCGGCTCTCCATTTCAAGCCCAAGATCAAACTCTGCCAAGGTATCCGATGAAATCATTGCCCCTGGGGCTGAGTTGTTCTAGCCTACGGGGCTAGTTCAAGGATGAATCGGGAAGCAGCTCAGCCATTGCGCACCAAAGGTGCGACAATAAAGCAGAGAGCACAAAGTGCTCTAGCCAGGCTGATCTGCTGATTCCGAGTGAAAACGGGAAGTAGCTCAGCCTGGCTAGAGCACTAGTTTTGGGAACTAGGGGTCGGAGGTTCGAATCCTCTCTTCCCGAAATTTTCGAGAGTCTTGATCTCCTCTAAATTTCCGTACAGCCAAAGAATGTCTCCCTCTTGAATAACGAGCTTCGAATCTGGATTCAAGATGCGCTCCCTCGCTCGCTCGATTCCTAAGACGATTCCATGAACTCTCTCGCGAATCCTTGATTCTCGCAAATTGAGGCCGACAAAACCGCAGCCGCTCGTCACTAATAGCCTTTGTAATCCAAAAATTGCCTCTTCGGTGGGATCCGTCCGATACCGCTCTGTCACTAAAAACTTCTCGAGTTTAGCAAGTGCGCTATCTTCACCCAAGACCACCAGTCGGTCATAAGGTAAGAGCTGAGTATCTCTTGTCGGGGCAATATGGCTGTGCTCTCCACGTAAAATCGAAACAACTGAAACCGAAAATCTTTCACGCAGCTCCAGGTCACTCAGACTCTTTCCCGCATGCTTGAAGTGAGGATGAATCTCAAGCTCCACGAGATGCCCACCCCACAAACGAGGCTCCTGCCCACCACGCCGCCGACGCGTTCGAAGCCCTTTTACCGGCAAGCGCTGAGCGAGACGAATAAAATAAGGTGTTGTAAACGTGGTGATCAACGCTACTGAGACCGAGAGATGATAAAGCTCGGGACGGACGACTCCCAGACTGAGCCCCAAGGTGGCAATGATGAACGAGAACTCACCAATCTGACCTAAAGAAAGTCCCGCTTGGAGTGCGGTTCGTTTGTCTTCGCCCCCAACGAGCGAACCTAAAGCAGTCAACATGACTTTGCCGACGATTGTCACCAGCGAAAGCAAAATCACTAGATCGAAATGCTCATAGATAGAGCGAAGATCAACCAGCATCCCGACAGAGGTAAAAAAGATCGCTCCAAAAAAGTCTCTTATGGGTTTTAATAATCGCTCCGCTCGCTCGCCCTCGACACTCTCGCTCAAAAAAGCTCCCATTAAAAAAGCTCCCAAAGCTGCCGAAAATCCTGCTGCCGTCGCGACGACAACCATTCCCAAGCACAGGCCCAGAGACAAAATCACGCGAATCTCATCATCGAATTGAGAGCGTACCCATTTGAGCAATCGAGGAATCACCCAAACTCCCGTCGGTATAGCGATCAGAAGAAACAAGCTCAGCTCCCCCAACTGCCGTAGCAAGGCTATTCCCTCCAAGTTTCGCGTTGCTCCTACCGTCGAAAGAATCGCCAGCAAAATGACTGCATAGAGATCTTCGATAATCAAAATTCCAAAAACCAGTGAAGCAAAGGCTTGGGTCTTTACACCCAATTCTTGAAAAGCCTTGATGATGATGGTCGTTGAAGAAATCGCGAGAATTCCTCCGAGAAAGAGGGAGTCCATCGCCGTCCAGCCCAAAAGACTTCCCACCAAAAAGCCCAATCCCGTCATCAAAAACACTTCGACGCTCGCCGCAATCAACGCGGGGCGACCGACTCTGAACAATTTCCTAAAACTGAACTCAAGACCCAAAACAAAAAGTAGAAAAATAATTCCAAGCTCCGCCCAGATTTTGATGTTGGAAGTGTCTTGAACCGTCGGAAGAAGACTGATGTGAGGACCCACCAAGACGCCGGCCAGCAAATACCCCAAAACCACAGGCTGTTTGAGCCGTCGAAAAATGAGAGCCACGACTCCCGCCGTCACCAGAATAAGAGCGAGATCTGAAATCAGGCCCGGTAAATGCACCACTAAAGACTAATACAAAAAAACCAGGAAGCCCATCAGGACATCTCAACGAGACGCTTTGCTCAGTCTTGTAAGAGCTAAAATCGTCTGATACGAAAGTCAGATGAAGATTTTTACTTTCTTTCGGCATCTCCGAGGCCGGCCCATGTTTTTTTTAGGTCTTTGGGCCCTTGCTCTTTTTCTCGTCACCTCCTGTACCGACAAAGAAGAAGACACCAGCGGAGTTCAGCCCACTTTTTCAAGTCTTTATTCGAATTTTTTTGCTACTTGCGCTTCATCGGGCTGCCATGTGGAGGGTTCAGATGTTTATGATAATAAGATCAATCTAGACCTGTCGGGAGGCAAGGATGCTGCTTATGACGCCCTCACTTCGAACACAATCGTTTACTTGGCCAGCCCCGACTGTGATGGTGCTCGAATCGTCAACACTGCTGGCTATGATGAGAGTTTGATTAAGGCGTTATCAGGAGACGATGCAGAGCGTGATGAATTTGAGTCCGTGAAGCCGGACTGTCGACCCGCGCGATTTTCAAACATGCCGATCAGCGTATCTGCGAATGTGAAAGCAGCTCTTAAAGAGTGGATCCAGCGAGGGGCCCCTAACGACTGAGGCACCGCACTTAAAGATTCAAACGCTTGAGTCCCAAATAAGGCTCTCGATCTAGAAGGCCCGGAACAGCCTCAGCCGCTTTCAAAATTTCTTGGCGTAAACGAAGCAGCTCTTTGGACTCAATTCCTATCGCAGCCAAGTTCTTCACGGCTTGTGCCAACAACTCCTCGAGCGGATTCTTGGTCAATCCGTACAACTCATTCAGCCAATTCACACTCCGCCCTAGAAGCTCTCTTGCAGATTCAGGACTCTGATGGAAGGCAGCTTGCTGATGAAGTGTCGCCAAAGAGTATCTAAGCCAATCCTCTCTCTTCATCAAAACTCGATCGAGATCATTCTCAAACTGTTTGAGAAGACGTTCACGATTGTGTAAATGTTCAATTTTTTTTAAGGGCTTTGTCTCGAGTTGGTACAAATATCCATGGGCTAAAAATCGATAATGATCGAATCCCCGTCGCGGTGAAGGCCCCGAGAAATCTAAAACTCTCTGGAAGGCCTGCTGGGCCTTGGCGCGCTCCTTTAATTTAAACAAAACAAAAGCGTAACTCGTCAAACTGGGTAACTGAGCCACCGTACTGTTTGGCTGGCCTCCTTTGGCCTTAAAGAAGAGCTCGTACATTCTCTTTGCTTCAGCAAACTCACCCGCCTGAAGCGCATAAAAGCCTGCTTGGTCCCAAAAAGCGTTGGGTAGCTTTTTGTCGATATTCATTCTGAATTGCAAATAGTCCAAAGCCTGCTGAGATTGCCGATTAAAATAAAGAGCTTGCGCGTAATACCAATCGAACGCACGCCGCTCCTCTTCCGATTCAAAAACGCGATCTTTTCTGAGCTCAAAAAACGCTAAACTTTGTCCATGATTGCCCGCCTGCTGATGTAAGCGACCCAAATTGAGTAAAAGGGGATCCGCGAGACGCTCGTTTTGGGTCGAGAGATCAAGCGCTAGCCGATAAAAGCGGTTGGCCTTCTCATAAAACGAACTCGCCTCGTGATCTTGATAGAGCTCGAATAGTCGATGCGAGAGAAAGCCCATCAAAAACAAGCGTGGCCCCTGATTGAAGCCTCGATTAGACATGCTCTCGAGACGTGCTAATCGATCCTCGAGCTCCTCGGCCGATGAATCGAGTAAAAGACTATCGAGCAAAGCCTCTACATAGATTTGATTTTCTCCGATGAACTTCTGCTTTCGGAGCTCCTCATAAAAAACTTCGATCTCTTTTCGGCCCTCTTTTTTTAAGCGAGCTTTTATACCCCCGTGATGAGCCTCAAGATCATCCGTGAGACGAGCAGTGATTCCAAACTGATCTGCCGCTGAGGAATAGTTTTGAACTTGGTAACGCCCATACGCTCTCTCAAGTCCCACACGTAAGTATTGTCGTCGTGCGTAAGCGTACTCCGAGTCCTCTACGCGCACATCGCTCACCCAACGAGAAGACATAAAACTCATATAATTCCAAAAACTTCTTGCCGAAAAATGAAGCAAACTTCTTACCAGCATCGCCCGGTAGAGTGGCTCATTCTTCTCGGCCCCACGGATTAATCCCAACAATTCCTTGTAGGCCTCACGATTTTCTTCTTTTTTTACGTCATCATCGACAAATCGCAGGAGGTGAAGCTCTAATCGTCTGAGCGGCTCAGCCATGCTCGCCTTTGGTAAGCGCAAGCTATTGAGGTAGCGTTTCTTCTGATCGATAGAGGGGTAGCGATCATCAAGCCTTCTCAACCATTCATACGCATGAAAAACTTTTGAAGCGACCGGGAGACTCTGAAGACTCGAATAGCTCAAGTGCAGCGCCAGCAAATCTCCCATTCGAAGTTTCGCTTTTAGCCTTCGGTAAAAATGCACGAAGAGTGGGTTCTCAAATTTTTGGAAGTCCAACGCGCTGACTCGCGATCGCGCTTGAGAGATATTTCCTAAGGCCCAATCTAAAGCTGCTACAGCCAGGCCGGACTCCAGCCCCCCGGAACGGAGATTTCGCAGCGGTGAGTAGAGTTTCTGAAGTTCCTGGCTCTGCTGAACCGTCAGACGCTCCTCTCCCGCTTGTGCCTTGCTCAGAAATGACTGTGAGAGGGCCGCCAATGCGAGTCGATTGGATTTTGAAAAAGACTTTTCTCGATCCAAGTAAAAAAGAGCGGCCGTCCACTGTTCATCGAGGATCGCATTGCTCAACATTCGATGAAGATTTTGATCACTTCTCGCCTTCTCGTCTCGAGCCATCCAACTACCAAGCAAAAGATTTCGATCCGCGTAGGTGCGTGCCGTCTCCACAGCTCGCTGAAGCTCTTTTGACGTCCAAACTTCAGGAATCATTCCGCGCAGAGGCAATCGATAAATATCGAGGGCGCCCTCTCCGATCAACGTGGGACTCGCACATGTGACATAAAGAAATTTTTTAGCGGCGCGTGGATAATTGCAATTCGCATCCAGGGAGCTGAGCGGCTCTGGCCAATGATCTATTCGCTTCACGATACTGGCTAGTGGAACCCGAAAAACCGCACTGCGATCTCGAGCATCGACAATAAAATCATCATTCGTATCATTCGTGTACTGTCCGAAATAAAGATACTGAGCCTCACGATCAAATTGATGAAAGCTACTCAGACCTGGCAAAGGAGCTCGATATTCTATCTTTCGCCCCAGAGTCAGATCTGCGCGAACCTCATAAAGCTCAATCCAGTTCGAGGCCTCCGATTGTCGTGTGACAGCTAACCAGCGCACGCCCTCGACGGGCGCCGAGAGAGAAGGATCCGATAAATAGCCCGTCAGAACCTGTTGAAACTTTTGGTTCTCTCCCCCCTCCCATCGAATCATTGAAATAGATGCCGGCTCATCGACCGACTTTCGACTCAAAAATCCAATCGTGTTTTCATCCACCCAAAACGCCTGCTGGTCTTCTGTGGATCGTCCAGTAAAGCAGCGCAGCTTGCGATCCGAGATCTCCATGCCACAAATGTCGCCGCGCGAATCGCGACCAAAAGATGTAAAAGCGATTCGAGACCCCGAAGGAGAAAGCGCCGGATCTTTTGAGTCAAATCTCTCATTCAAAAGGGGTTGGGAGAAGCCCTGTTCAAGATTTTGCACATAAAGACGCACAGCCAGGTTGTTCGTCGCTGAGTGATAAATCAAATTCTCTTCTTGATTCGGCACCGCCTGAAAGTGATCTCCCGCTCCAATCGTCACTCGCTCGGGTAGAATCAACTCATGCTTTTGCTGAAGGCTGCGCTCTGCATAAGTTTCAGCTGCCACGCTGAGGGGGGGCACCCCCATTAAAACAGCTAGACAGCAAATACTCGAGAAATTAATTCTTTGCAGATTCACGGATCAACTCTCCATCTAAAATATTGAGAGCCTTCTCAGGCGTCTGCTTCTGCTGAAGCTGCGACCGATCGAGCATCTTCGGCCCCAACTGAAGACCCTGGCGACCAAACTCTTTCTCAAGATCCGGAAATTCTCCAACGGACTCTTCCTGCATCAAGGTCGGCCGATCCAAAACATTAATCCTCGGGGCACAAGACGCAAGACCTCCCAAAATCATCACGAGCCCAATAGATCTTAGAAAATTTAAATTCATTTCGTCTCTCCTCAATCGGTCTGATTGCTCATTTTTTCAAAAAAGCTCTCTTCCGCCATACGCAAAATCGGTGTCAGAGGAATCCCATCCACCCCAATATTTTTCACACTCACGATTCCGCCCAAATCTAAGCGCAGATCTAAAAAACCCTGCGCCATCTCAAGCCCCAAATAACTCGGATAGCCTAGTCGAAGCAAACTTCGAGCGAGATTCAGCTTTTCATCGCGCTTCTTCGGGTCCACAAATCGAATGAGTTCCAAAAGCTGTGATGATCCTATCTCAGTCACATCCAACCGCCCCTCGAGAAGCGATTTCTTGAAATCATAAATCAAGGCTACTCGAGAGCTGATACGGCTATCTCGCGATGCGGACTTCGTCCGATTTAGAAGCGCAGGATTCACAGCACTCACGCGCCCCAAATAGCCGAAACGAGGTCTCTCAGGCCAAAGATCTAAAAACAAAAGTCCAGACACACGACCATCAAGAGCCTGCAACTGATACTGCTCGGCCAACAAGAGGTTTTGACGAATCCGAACATCGGCATAAAGGGGTCCTACTTTTAGATTTTTGTATCGAAGGTGTCGGAATCGAAGATTCGAATTCTGATTTTCTGTGAACGGGCGAATCGACAAATAATCGACGCGCTCAAACGGATTTCTAGACTCTATTTGAGTAAAACGAAAAGCCTTACGAGCATCCCACAAAAAGTCGACTCGCACTGGAACCGAACAAAAAAGATCGCCGAGTTCAAAATCTTTCAAATGCAAACTCAGCTGCCTACACTGTATGTCAGCCTCTAGGCGAAACCGGTTCTTTTGTGATCGAACGATAGAAAACGGAAGCTTAAGATAAGACCCTTCTTTTTTAGGGGTTCGCCAATCCACCACGCCTCGAAGGCTCAAGTGATCTGCTCGATCCAACACTAACGCTGTGCTCTCAATCTTAAACTCCTTGTCTTGATTAAAAAAACTAAAGTGCTTCACTTGAATGTCGGCACCCGTCACTTCTAAATCCCAGCGCAAATCCCATCCGCGCGCGAATACCTGATCGACCAAAGGATACATCCCTAAGCTTGAGAGTGAATGAAGACGCCATTCAAAAACCTGACTGAGACGGGTCTGGGGTGCGCTTAAATCTATCTCACCAGAACTGATCAATACACTCTCACCCATCTTCAAAGACTTGAGCTGCATTTCAGGAGCTTGCAACTGTCCGCGATAAGTGATGACAGGGAATCGACCCGTCTCTAACCAATTCTTCGCTAGAGACGATAAGTCCTGAGTCTCCAGATCAACTTGTGTCTTTAACTCGAGACTCGGATCAAGTTCCTTAGGGATCTCGAGACCAAATGCCTCTAGCCCCGCTGAAATGGGCTTGATCGAACCCGAAATCTCCGCTTGAAGGACGCGTCTTTCTCGAAGCCTCTCTTCAATTTTTAGGCGTTGAACGCTCACCTCTTGATCGTCCATCAAAAGCCTAAGCTGAAGGCCTGCTCTTAAATCCGACAGGGCGAGCTCCCACTGCTTCTGCTTACGAAGCGCGAGGCGCAAATCGCTGGATCCTTGAATCTGCGCTTTAAGAACACGTTTCTCGATAGGCACCAAAAGAGCAAAACCAGACTCCGAAAGATCTAATTCGACGCTTAGGTCTAGTCGATCGCGATCCATCCTGAGCTCACTCAGAAAATCGATAGATTCCAAAACCAGATCTGCTTTTTGTTCTGCTTGAATGAGTTCCATTTTAGCACCCAGGGCATCCATACGAATCGAATCGATTTGAATCGATACCGGCAGAGTCTCTAGCGCCGCTAAGCTCTTTTTGATTTCGGGCCAAAGGGGTCCAGCTCGAGACTGAGTAGGCTTTTGCAACTGAATTCGGCCCTCAAGACTGGGCTGTATCAGCGCCAATTCGGAGATCCTAAATTGCTTCGAAAACAAAGACCAAAGGGAGTAGCGAACGCGCAACTCTGGAATTTTTAAATCCAGACTCGTGTTCAAATCCTCCATCACCACTCGGCTGTCTAGAATCCTCAGTCCTTTAAAAATACTAAGCTCCACACTCCTGTGACTGAACTTGATGGACGACTGACTTTCGACTTGCTGGATGAGTTGAGGAAGAAGCTTTGATTTAAAATAATAATTTTGAAAGTACTGTAGGCTTGCGAAAAGGATGCCTAGGAGCACCACTGGCAGAGCGACAAAAAACAGAACCCGCCGAAACACTATCGAATTAGATCAGGCGCACCCCCATCGCGCCAACAGAAAAGGCTGTCAAAAAAAAGGGCCGAACCCTTACGGTTCAGCCCTCAAAGCACACACTCTTATGAGTATAAAATCTTAGCTCAAATGCTTAGCCACATGCTTGGTCATTTCAAACATGTTCACTTTAGACTTTCCACCAAACACAGCTTTAAGAGCTGTATCTGCATTGATCATTCGTCTTTGCTCAGCATCCTGAAGCTTATGCTTTCGGATGTAGGCCCAAAGCTTCTTAGTCACTTCAGTACGAGGTAGTGGCTTAGTGCCAACGATCGCTGCCAAAGTCGAAGATGGCGTCAAAGGCTTCATGAAAGCTGCATTGGGCTTTCGCTTGCTTGTCGTCTTCTTCTTAGTCGCTTTTTTAGCTTTCGTTTTTTTTGCTGTTTTTTTTGCTTTC
>JBILFF010000013.1:0-26379 GCA_044351695.1 Bdellovibrionota bacterium | reverse complement strand
TTAGAGTTCCACCCTCATCCTCTCGCCCCTGAAACTTTTTCCCCGGGCCCTATCGGATTGAGTGGGTATGGTTTATTTGTATCATTCGTTCTTTTTTCAATTCGAACTCTAATTCTGAACGTTTTATCCGAGACGTCAAACTTTTTTAAAAGAAACTCTCTCTCGAAAAATCGATTTTCCACTCGAGAAACTCCCGCGTCCTCGGATGAACCACCCCTAGAGATTGCGCTCTGAGCTGAATCGGGAGATCGACGAAGCGCTCTCTCTGGCGAGGCGAAAGGCGAGTGCCATAGCGATCATCTCCTATGATCGGATGTCCGATTTTAGCTAATTGGGCTCGTATTTGGTGCGAACGGCCCGTGAGAAGCTCGATTTCAACCAAACTCTTTTCATTGCCCGCATCAAGAACTCGAAGCTTTAGCTCGGCCCTCTTCGCCCCCTCCGTCGGATGAGGATAGACGGTCACTAGGTTCTTTTTTTGATTTTTCGCCAAGTAGTGGATCAAATGCTGCTCAGGCGGCGAAAGTTTAAAGTGCACCCAAGCCAAGTAAATTTTACTCACTTCTCGCTCTCGAAACTGATCTGAAAGACTTTTAGCGACCTCTGCACTTTTCGCAAAGATCATCAACCCCAAGACCTCTCGATCCAAGCGGTGAACAGGAAAGAGGCTCACACCCAGAGATCTCCCCACAAACTCATATAAACCCTCTGAATCGCCCCGATCGGCGCGCTGAGAGTTAAAAGCTTTCCGTTTCTCAATCACCAGAATGTCGCTATCATCATAGACGATTCTAAATATGAGATCAGATTTTTCAGTCGAAGTGGTATCCATTCGAGTTGCAGTCCTTACACTCGCTTTCATTTGTAGCCTACTTATGTTTGCCGAAATCTCGTGGGCCCAGGCTGGAGTCGCTCTCTCCGAGATCAGGCTCAGCGCCAGGAGCAACCAGACGCCCTCAGACGATGCCCTCTCCAACAGTATGGACATCGAAACTTGTGGGGCTCAGGTCAAACCGAGACCCATTCGTCGAAGCCCTGAGGGACGAATTTTGGATATGGTTTTCTGGGTAGAGGCGCCGCATCTTGCTCAAAATCCAGCACCTCAAGAGGCTCATCGAGTAGAAATACGATCCTGCCAAATGTCTCCGCGAATCAACTTCGTTCATGTGGGGCAAAACATTCAATTTTTTAATCTAGATGGCTTTACTTATGACCTTCAATTTGAAGCAATCAAGCAAGGAACCAGGTCGCGCGCACTACCGCCCAACCTCAAGATGGCTTCGATCGCTTATGAAGCTAGCGATTTTGTTTCGGTTCGATGTCTGATTCATCCGAGCGCTCGCTCATTCTTCTTTGTCAAACCACACGACTTTTATGCAACCAGTGATGCTTCGGGATGGGCTAAAGTCAGCAAGCTGCCACAAGGCCGGTACCCGATCTATGCGTGGCATGAAAGGCTTGGTTTTCGAAAAACAAAAGAAGATGTTCAGGTGAATCAAGGCATGGAAAGTGTCGAATTGAATTTGGACGAAATGTCGCCTTGGGCTCAGTAGATTTAAGATTTAATTGAAACGAGTCGGCGGATCCTGAGGCTCAAACTCAAGCTCGCCTGGGCGATCATCACCGAGTCCAGACGGAACAAGCGCCACTCGCCCCTCACAGAGAATTTTTTTACATTTGAATGTCACGCCCTCGAGATCCTCGAGGGCCGATCGAGCCTCATAGACCTCTCCACAGCTCTTGCAGATTCCCACAAAGATACTGGGACCAGATCTTTCTTGCTCGAAGTTTCCACCTGTCATCTCTCTTAGTATAAGGACATCAGCGTCTGTGTAGTAGTCCGCCCCGCCCCATGAGATTTGTAGCCATTCGCCAGTCTTCACGTTAAATTCGAGGCGTGCCAAAAATTGTTCTTCAGCCAGGCGGCAGAGTTTTAAAAGCGACGCGGAAAGTAAATCTTCTAAAATTTCTGCAGGACTCCAACGTCTCTGTGGGCAGTGCTTGCGGAGGCAAGGGCATTTGTGCCAGCTGTAAGATTACTGTTTTAAATGGCGCACAGAATCTATCACGCCCCAACGATCGAGAAATGGATTTGGCGGAGCGTAATCACCTCGACAAAAACGAGAGAATCGCCTGCCAGTCAAAAGTTCTGGGGGATATCGAAATTACAACCAGTTACTGGAAGGACGGAGACACACGATGACACACACCAAAAAGACCAGCGCGGATTCCATGATTGAGACTCATCAGCTTGTGCTCCCCTCTCATACCAATGCTCTCGGGACGATTTTCGGCGGCACTATTATGAGCTGGATTGATATTGCAGCTGCCATCTGCGCGCAAAAACACTCGGGTAAAATTTGCGTCACAGCAAGTGTAGACGCTCTTAACTTCTTAAATCCCGTCCGACTGGGTCATATGGTAAAACTCAGCGCGCGACTGGTCTACACCGGAAGAACTTCGATGATGGTTTCGGTCTATGTGACAGCGCAGGATCTCAAAAACTCTCAGACTCTTCCTTGCGTCGATGCACTACTTACTTTTGTCGCGCTCGACGACCAAGGCAAGCCCACGCTGGTACCAACCCTGAGCGCCGAAAGCCCTGAAGAGAAAGCTGCGCATCAAAAAGCAGCAGAGCGACGAGCTGCCCTGCTTCAGTTGTCGCGTGGCCGGTAAAAGCCGACAAAATTTGTCGTTCCCGTGTTAGAATTGAGTGGGTTTAGGTCATGATCATTACGTGTAACAATTGCAGTGCGCGGTACCAATTGGCCGACGCCAAGGTCAAGCCATCAGGAACGAAGGTTCGCTGCCCGAAGTGCTCAAGCAAGTTCATCGTCTTTCCGGAAGGCGGCAGTTTAACGGGAGAACGAACAGAGCTTCTCGGTAGAGCCTCCAGTCCTAAGCTGCCAACCGAGGTAAGTACAAAAACTTCGCGCCCCTCAGTCACCCAAGCCTCCGCTCCAAGAGCCCCATCAGAGACTCATGTTCAGGAGCGGCCTCCCTTGAGCCCTCCAAGCCCATCATCAAAATCCGAGGACTTCGACGAAAACTTTGACCAACCGACTCGCGCTTATGATGACTTTCATCCTCAGGAAGCTAAACGCTCTGCCACACCAGTTGAGGATGAAATGACGCCGGTTTTTGATCGGCCCGAAGTGATGTCGGCTCCAATCCTTCAGCCAAAACGCGAAGAGCCTCCGCCCAGCAAAGAGGAGGACTCGGCGGAGAGCAAAGAGGTCTCGAGCGATTCATTTTTAAGCTCTGATGCCTCCGAGCCTTCATCCGAGGCGCAAGAATCCCCAAGTCCGAGTTCTATCAAGCCTTTTGGGGCTGAAACTTTATTTGAAATTCAGAAAGCTGAGCGTAAACGCGGCCTACCCAAATGGTTGAATGCTGTAGCCTTGATCATCATCATCCTTGGTGTGGCCTACGCCTCGCTTCCCTACCTCAAGCGGTTACAACTTTCATCACCGACTCCTGTCGCTGAAAAAATCCAGATTGAACGCCCTAGCGGATGGTATCGAGATGATGCCGGCGTCTACCAAGAAGAAATGGTACGTCAGGCAGGCCTTCCTCCCACTGAGAAAGAGCGGCCCGAAAATGTGGCGGTTTTATCTGAGGCACTTGTTTTGAATGGCCTACTTTCGAATGCTCAAGACCAAGTTAATCAAGGACTGTTGTTCGCACAAAAGATCCAGCTTGAATTTCCAAGCTCGGTTGCACCGCTTTATTCACTTTCTGCGAATGCCATTGCTGCTGACCAAATCGTTTTGATGCGCACAATCCTCGATCGATGGCCCGAGGCTTATCGCATGGATCCTGAGTACCGCCTTCTGGAGTTCATGACTCTTATTCGCGAGGAAAAAGTCGCAGAAGGCTTGCAAAAGGCGAAGTTATTGCTGTCAGAGTTTCCAGACTTTCAAAGAGCCAATGATTATGCCTTGTGGATGATTCTGCAAAATGGCCCCGTGGCCAGCACCATCATCGATCGACGCTTTCGAGACCAGCTCAATACTCGCTACGACAGCCAGAGGAATTTGCGAGAAAAATCGATGGCTCAGCTTCCTCCGCTCTATCTTGAAATCGATAGACTCCTAGGTCGAAAGCCCAAAACATTCGACTCCAAAACCGAGGCTCCCAGCGCACGCCCAGAAGAAATGAACCCACCGCCCAAAGCCGTTGAAACTCTGGCCTCCCTTCCGGGCGGAACACCCGTGCCTCGGATCACTTCGACAGAACCCAAGATCGAGCCCCCCAAACAGAAGGCAAAAGTAAAAAAAGACTCCAAGCGACTGCCTCCACCGTCAGAGGATTTGGTCGAAAATACTCAGGCCGACACGAAAGAAAAACGAGATGCCAAAAAACTTTTAGCCCAAGGAAATGAGCTTTATCGAAAAGGAGACGTCGATGGCGCCTTAACGGCTTATCGAAAGGCCCTAAAGCTAGATGGCAGCCTTGCCGAGGTTTATAAACGCTTGGGCATTCTTTATATGGAGCAAAAACGAAATGATCGCGCCTCGCTATCTTTCAAAATTTATCTGCAACTTCAGCCTCAAGCTAAAGATCGAAAAGAGGTCGAAGGCTGGATTTCTAAGCTCCGCTAAGTCATAATCGGTGCATTCGAATGAAATCCTTTAAGAGCGTATCCTCTCTGTTCATCATCGCTGCCAAAGATTTTCAGTTTAATGCTGATCTCGAGAAGTTTTTACAAGAATACCCGGTGGGTGGCATTGGCCTTTTTAATTCTCCCCACGACAGTCCTCATCATATTTGGAGTAACCCCGAGGCCGCTCTGGACGCCGTCTACAGCTTTTCAAGGCGAACTCGAGAGCTTGGCCGCTTTCTTTGTATCGATCAAGAAGGCGGGCGCGTGGCACGACTCAAGTCGCCATTTGTACAAATTCCACCGGCTGAGCAAATCGCTTGGGCGTTTATTGAAAAAAATGACCCCGCCAAGATTTATCACTTTTATGAGTTAGTCGCAGAGCAATTGGCATTTAGTGGCATCCAGCTGAATCTTGCACCCGTTTGTGATCTTAGATACGAAGAAACCTCTCAGGCGATTGGTGACCGAAGCTTTGGAGGGGAGCCTGACAAGGTCATTCAACTTGTTCGTCTCTTTTGTGAGGCGATGAACTCTCACGAAGTCTCGACGACGCTCAAACATCTGCCGGGCCATGGCCCGACACGAATCGATTCACACGAATCGATTGCAGTCTCTTTGAAAACCGAGGCCGAGATGATGAGAGAGGATTTTAAAGTCTTTGAGGAATGTGCTGAATTTGCTCAAGCTGTGATGCCTGGACATATTGCCTATGCCGATTCACCCGAAAAAATTATTTCTCTCGATCAACAATCCATGAACAAGCTTCGAGAAAAACTACCCAAACACCTCCGCTGGATCTCTGATGATCTTGCGCTGATGAAAGCGGTGAACACGCGAAGCCCGTGGGTGAGCTGCTTTGATTTGGAGTACGATCATATTTTACTTTGTGGATCTCTTGATCAGGCATCAAAAGCCATCGAAGAGACCATTAGACATGCTGAAAAAACGATCACTCAACAAAAAGATCAGCTCAAACTAGAGCTTCGACTTCGCCATAGCCAAGAGGCTTTTGCTCCAGTCTACGAGCTCATGGAATTCAATGACTGGAAGGATGCGATTCGACTGCGCTCTGATCGCGCCGCGGAGATTTGGATGGAACTATCTTCATGAATTCGAACGGCATCCCAAGCGATCAACGGACGATCGGGTCATTCCTAGCTTTGTAAAAGCCTGTCTGCGCTAAGATTCATAAAAGCCGCATTCTGCGACTCCAAAATTTCCAAGCGCGCCCGAAGAATTTTATTCTCTTCAAAGAGGTCTTTTTTTTGGCGCTTCAAGATCATGACAGCGCTCACTAAAAAGTTTGTCCCTTTGAGAGGCTCTCGCTCAATCAAGAGATCTTCGTCACCAAAGAGATCTTCGTGTTTTTCTCTCATGCCGATTCAAAGACGCAAGAAGTGAGCGAAAGAATCTCTCTTTTGATGCGCGCATCATCTCATCAATGGCGACATCCTTCTGACAGGCAAACAAAAAATTGACGCTAGAGCTTCGCCCAACTTAAGCGGCTCCCCAGCGGAGCTTTAAAGAAGCGCTGCAAAAGACTTCTACGATCTCCCACTTCACTCTGTCTCAAAAGCTCCCGACAAAAAGCTCGTGCGATGCTGTGAGCCACCACATAACGCTCTTGCTCTTCGGGCTTGACCCATTCCCCAAGCCGCAGCTGCCCAAAATGCATCTCAAAAAGTTGATCCTCAAAGCCCTTCAAGTTTTGCTCATGCAAACAGTCCAGCGCAAAAGAAAACTTGTCGATTTCTGCCTGCAATTCCATGTCCAGACCACTGATTTCTCGCCCGTGGCTTGCATTCACGCAATAAAAATTAAAGTGACTAAGTTCCTCGACAATCACGCTTAAGGCGGGCTGAACTTCTAAAGTAAAATCCTGCGGCAATCGAAGGCTCTGAAATCGGTTCAGCAAAGATTCCATCAAACAAATAGCGATATCGGCATGGTCACCCGTCTCTGATATCAACAGGGTGTTTTGAGCTTTGGTTGGCATCACGAAATCCCGTGCATGCAAGAAGTGCGAAACTCCATTGATCTCTCGCAAACGAAACTCAATCTGATCAATTAAGCCATTCATGAGAATCTATGAATCTTCTCTCACTTTCTTGGATTCGAGTGGATAAATTCCGCTTTCTTGAAGTTTCTTTAAAATTCCAGGATGCCGACTGCTGGCGTACATCTGCAGCAGCTCTTCCGGCTTCGAATACTGAGTTTTAATTTCTACTGAGACCCTTTGAATCATATCGACAAATAGGCAGAAATCGTCGCTTAACTCACGATACACAGACTCTCGATTCGAGAGATCATTGAGCCGAGAGTAAGCCTCCCCACCCATTTCCTGGTAGTACCGAAGATCTACACTGCGACGAGAAAGTGCCTCCGGAAAATAGCCACTCATCATCAGCGACGTGTCACCAAGCCTTCTCAAAATCGAGATTCTTCGATAAACATCTGCTTCGTTGGCCTGATGAAGGAGATCGACGAGCACGGGCAATCGCACGCCATCTTGAAAAAAAAGATTCTGCGCATCCATATATCGCAACAAAAGATCGGAGACGTAATCGAATGCCAGGGGAGAGGGTGACACCCTCTCTGAATGAGCAACTTCACGCAAAAGGCTAGCAAAGTATTCCTGAAGACTTCCTGAGAGTATGCCCGATGGGCTATCGCTTGAAAGATCGTCCAAAACTCTCCCTCAAGCTTATTTTAACAAATTTCTGTAGTTTCAGGAACTTGCCTTACTTTAAGGCCTAAGCCTTAGAAAGGGCCAAAAGGGCTCGAAATCAAAGAAACCGGCAATCTAGCCTCTTCTCTGACAGAGCCTGCTTTAAACGGTCAATATGTTCGAATCCATCGGTTTCCACGATCAGGTGGGTATTGACCTCTTTCAGGTTGGTTCTTGAGAACATTCTTTCGTGATCAACCTGCACGATGCTCGCTCTTTGCTCCGCAATCACCTGAATTAATCTTTGTAAGGAGCCGGGAACGTCTGGAATTGTTGCCTCAAAGTGCGTTCGACGACCTGACTCGATTAAGCCTCGCTCAATGATCTTGGCCAAAAGATTCACATCCAAATTGCCGCCGCTGAGCAACACGACAGTTGGTCCTGTCACCACTTCTGGACGCTGCGCGACAGCCGCAACGGATGCCCCACCA
The DNA here is from genome assembly GCA_044351695.1 of Bdellovibrionota bacterium. Taxonomy (GTDB): domain Bacteria; phylum Bdellovibrionota; class UBA2394; order UBA2394; family UBA2394; genus JBILFF01. Next base: position 18,614 of record JBILFF010000013.1, on the reverse strand, counting down.
CAGCCTTCGACGAAGAGCTTTTCGTTTTCAAGTATCCAAAGAAGTCCCTCGGCAATCGCATCGTCATCCACCACGATTGTTTCATTCACAAGCTGTTTGCAAATCTCAAATGGCAAATCCCCCATACGCTTCACCGCGATGCCTTCGGCAATCGTATTCACCTTATCCAAGGTAATGGGCTTTCCGGCTTGAAGTGATGGCAAAAAATTACTGGAGCCTTCTGCTTGAAGAGCGATGAGTCGAATGTTGGGGTTTTTCTCTCTCAAATAACTACCCGCCCCTGCAAACAATCCCCCGCCACCAATCGGACAAACAAAGACCTCAATCTCAGGCAACTCTTCCCAAATTTCTTTGGCGACAGTGCCCTGTCCGATCATGATCTCTGGGTCATCAAAGGCATGAACATAAGCGAGCCCTTGTTTCTTCTGGATTCGCAAAGCTTCTTCGTAAGCCTCTTGGTAAGATTCTCCAAAAAAAATAACCTCTGCTCCCATTCGCTGAGTCGCGTTGGCCTTCACGAAAGGGGTATTGACCGGCATGACGATCGTGGCGCGAATGCCCAAATTTTTACAATGATAGGCTACTCCTTGCCCATGATTGCCTGCTGATGCGGTGATTACACCTGATTTCTTAGCCTGGTCACGAATGCTTAAGAGTTTTTGCAGCGAGCCACGCAACTTGAAAGAGCCGGTGTGTTGTAGATTTTCAGCCTTAAAATAGATGGGAAACCGCACTCCCAAGCGTTCTTCAAATTTTAGAGATCGTATGAGAGGAGTTTTTCGAACTGCAGAACCAAATCCATTGGCAGCAGCATCAATTTTTGAGCAATCAATTTTCATAGGCAGCTAACCTTCTTCCCAAGTTTGGCGCTTGGAGCATTCGAACAGCAGCTTCGAGCTCGTAAGACTTCACCTCAAAGCGTTTAGCAAATTGTTCGAAAGGAATCGATCTCGAATCTGAGAGCGCGACAATGAGTGAGGCTCCCGCCCAAATTCGGACCAATCTCAGGTTAGCTCGTTTTTCTGAAAACTCTGGGTGCTCCACGCAAAAATCCAGCCAAATTTTTTGAGCAGCACGGATATGATTTAAATAAAAGGGATGCCCATCACAAAGAGTGTTTTTTCTCATCCACTGATGCACAGCTCCCTGCATCGAGAGAGCATATCGACGCTGACTCCACTGTAGGCAAATTTTTAAATTCTTTGAATGAGGCCGGGACTTCTTCCATTGCTGAAGTTTTTGCGCAGCCTCTTTCCACCTTCGGCGCTCAGTGAGAAGATGAATATTTAGCCAAAGACATCGCTCTGAATGAGGATTCAGCTCTAAAGCCTTATGCGCTATCTCGATCGCCCGATCGAGCTCGCCCGACTGAAAAAGCGCCCAGGCATAATGTCGCCAATGATTTTCATTCTGGGGCTCTAAACGAAGTGCCTTCTCAAAATGTGTCTTCGCTAAACGAAAGTGACGGAGCTCCAAAAAGACTCTTCCAAATGCCAAATGATAACGTGCCGATTCGGGCTGCAAGCGCACAGCACATCCCAAATGAAACACGCTCTTGGTCATCTCTTTTAATCGCTCATTCACAAGACCCAGGTGATAATGAGCTTCAGCAGCGGCCTCGTTTTCTCGACCAGAGACCCTTAATATCTGCCTCCAAGCCTTCACCGCTGATTCAAAATCTTTCTGAGACTCTGCCTTGGAGGCACGATCTCTTAACCACGATTTTAGGTTTACTACCGAGCTTCGTGAGCCATTCGAGGCGATGTCAGGGGATCCATTGGTCATTGACGCTTTCCATAGCACAAAGGCCCCCTCCGCGAAAAGAGCCGTAAATGCTCAGGATTTTGCCGCTCCCTCTACCAGGTACGCCGCATCAGAGGCTCTTTAAAGGTAAAATTTTCATATGGAAATCGTTGTCGGTATCGACTTTGGGACGAGTAATTCGGCCATTTCTGGCTTCATTCAGGGCACGAGCCAAATCATCCCTGACGCGAGGGGTAATCGAATCACGCCGTCGATTGTTTCGTTTGGACGGGACAAACAAATTGTCATCGGCGTGGATGCAAAAATGCAGCTGCTCAAGAATCCGAAAAGAACGATTCACTCCATTAAACGCTTGATCGGACGAAAATATTTTTCTTCGGAGGTTCAGAAATCTAAAGCTCTTCTTCCGTTTGAGATCATTGAAGACCCAAACCAAAATCCGATGCTCGTGATCGACGATCTTCAATATAGCCCTCAAGAAGTGGCAGCTCTGATTTTAAAACACATGAAGACCATCGCTGAAGAGGGCCTAAAGACGCCCGTCAAGAAATGTGTGATCACTGTTCCCGCCTACTTTAACGATGCTCAACGCCAGACCACAAAAGAAGCTTGCGAGATCGCAGGCCTCGAATTGCTTCGCATGATCAATGAGCCCACCGCAGCCGCTCTAGCCTATGGATTTGGCAAAAAGAAGAATGAAAAAATTGCAGTTTATGATTTAGGGGGAGGAACTTTTGACATCTCGATTCTGCATCTGAGAAATGATGTTTTTGAGGTCATCTCAACGGCCGGAGATACTTTTTTGGGTGGCGATGATATCGACGATCGCATCATCGACCTGATGGCCGAGGATTTTTTACGAAAGAATCAGGTGGATCTTCGCGCTTTGCCAGGGGCTCTCCCCTTGCTGCGTGCCAACGCTGAAAAAACTAAACGCCGTCTCAGTTACGCTGAGCGAAGCGACATTTATATTCCTGGCGTACTTCAAAAAAACGCTAAAACCCTTGATCTTCACTTTAGTCTGTCACGTGATCAACTTAAATCGTCCTGCATGGACCTCATTCAAAAAACTTTTGCAGTGTGCGACGAGGCTCTCCACAGCGCGCACCTCAAAACCTCAGATCTGGATGCGATTATCATGGTGGGTGGCCCCACCAAGATGCCCATGATTCAAGAGGCCGTCGAAATTTATTTCGGTCAAAAAGCCCTGAGCCATTTGAATCCTGATGAGGTGGTCTCGATCGGCGCCTCGATTCAGGCTCAATCCCTCATTGCTGATGCCCACTCGAGGGCTCTGCTTTTAGATGTCACTCCTCTCGATCTTGGGGTAGCAACGGTGGGCGGTTATACTGAAACTCTCATCGATAAAAACTCGCAGATCCCCGCAGCCAATACAAAAGTTTTTACCACCACCAAAGACAATCAAGAGGCTGTCGATATTCGAGTCTTTCAGGGTCAAAATCGCAAAGAAAGTGACTCGATTTTGCTCGGTGAGTTTCATCTGAAAGGAATTCGCAACGCCCGAGCCGGCGAAGTCGCTCTCGAAGTGGCTTTTGACATCAATCAAGACGGTCTGGTGCATGTATCGGCTCGTGATCGCGACACGGGAGTCGCGCATGAAATCTCTGTGAAGTTTGCTGCGACCGCCGGCAAACAGCGCGTCCAAGAAATGGCGAAGAAAGCCAACGAGCACAAAGAAGTGCGCTTGAAGGATGAGTTAAAAGACTGTGCAAAGCTTATTTTTGCCACTCCCCAAACCAAAGGCGGCCGATGCCTGTACCAAGAAGCCTATGTAAATCATTTTGATCCCTTTAGCGAAACCTACTCTGCCATGACGGACGAAGGCTCTTCGTCCAACAAAGTTTTTGAGCGAAAAAATTTACAGTGGATTCTTCAGGTCGAAGACTTTGCCAACACTCCACGCTATTTACAGATGTTTCATACTCCACCACAGGCCCTTGAAACATCATCGTCTAAACAACCCCTCATTGAGTTTCGATTCAAAAACGGCGAAAAAATTTATGGCCGAGCCGCTTTGGTGGGAGCAAATGATGTGGGTTTTTGGATCGAGCCCCCTGGCAAAGAAAATGATCTGCCGGGACGATTGTTTGTTTTCAACTCGGCTTTGCAGGATCATTCCGGAATCAAAGCGAGTGCTAGTAGTAAAGCGATAAAAGCTTAGGTATAAGAAGTTGAGGAGAGAGCGAATTTCATGTCACAAGTCACTGGCCCACTTTTAGGCAAAGTGGAGCTCGAAACGATTTCGAGGCTCATGCGAAGCTTAAATTATTATCAGATCCTCAAAGTTTCGCCTGTGGCGACAGAAGATGAGATTCGGGATTCTTTTCACCACGAAGCCATGCTTTTTCACCCCGATCAGTATGCAAGCACCAACGACTCTCTGATGATCGCCTTGGCAAAAGACGCGTATCAAAAAGTTGTCGAAGCCTACCGAGTGCTTTCAAATCGAGACAAGCGACGGGAGTACGACGAAAGCTTGAATCCGACAGGATATGGCCCCGATGAAGAGTCGACAGTGGATGAAAACGCCATCACCTCGGTTAAAAAGAGGCCTCAATGGGCTAGTAGTGGGCCTGGCGAGAAATTTTTTAAGATGGCCGAACAAGCTCTCTCGACGGGTGATTCTAAAGCAGCTCTCGTGAACATTCAGATTGCTCTCGCTAGCGATCCCAACAATTTAAGTTATAAAAATCTTAAGCTGCGAATCGAAGCTTTAGCTAAAAGAAAATAAATCAGATGCGCTCCCAGTAGCGGTGCAATCCAATGACTTTTCCCAGAATTCTAAACTCTGTATCTTCTACCAAAGTGGGGGAGTACTTTGGATTCTCCGGCTTCAACCAAATTTGATGACGTTTTTTCTCAAATCGTTTGATCGTGACCTCTTGATTTAAAACGGCAACAACGATCTCTCCTGTTTCGGCCTGCTCCGACTGCCGAACAATCACCAAGTCCCCATCATTTATGCCCGCATCCCTCATACTGTCGCCCTGCACGCGGAGAGCAAAAACCGGACCTCGAATAAACCCAGGAAGAGCCACATCTCCTAAATGATTTTCGATCGCCTCAACTGGTCGGCCCGCTGGCGCAGATCCTAAAACCGGAATCGCACGAAAATCCTCTTGGTCCTTGAGTTCTAAACCTCTTGCTCGATGCGCATTCTTCACCACAAAGCCTTTTTCAATCAGCGCAGCGACCACATCTTGAGCGCTTCCTACAGCTTTCCATCCCATCTGCTTACAAATCTCTCGCAGAGTAGGCATGGAGCCTGAGGCATAAACATGGTCTTTCAGGAGTTGGAGCACTTTGAATTGAACGGGAGTGAGCTCCGCAGACTTTCTCACTTTTCCCATCGCCGGATCCTTGCCATATTTTTGTATGGTATACTCAATCTGCTGCTTCGTAAAGCCTAAAGCCAAGTTCTTGCTGAACTCGCGCCCGCCCCCGCTTTGCTTCTGGGGCGGGCCTTGCTTAACGGATTCCGAAACTCACTTGCAGACTCAAGTTAAACTGTTCTGATTGCGCTTCGACTTGAGGAGCCGCTGAGCTCGCCTCCATCGCCATCATCTGACGTCCAACAAAATTTCTATGCATCGGACGTTCACTAAAGCCCCCACTCTCTGTCACCGATTGAGCAGCTCCAAGCTTTACTCCCAAGCTTTCCGCAATCTTTTGAGCCTTGCGCTGCGCATCTTTAGAGGCAATTTCTAAACACTCCAGTCGCACCTGATCTTGCTTTTCGCGAGATAAAAACATTTGAAGACCATCCGTATTCGTGATTCCAATGTCAGTAGCCGCGGCCAAGGCCTCACCCACTCGATCGATTTCAGAGGTTTCTAAACGGAGGCCCATTTGAACCACAAATCCTTTAAAGACCCGGCGGTCTTTTTCCCAAACACGATTCTCTTGAACATCATAAATAGAGGTCTCAATTTTAGAATCCTTGAGGTTCATAGCCTTCAGCTTGACTCTCAGCTTTTCGTAGCGCTCTCGTGAAGACTCTTGCGCCTTTTTAAGATTCGCATTCTCTGCTCTCGATACAAAACTCACCGAAATCCGATCGGCCGGTAGATCTCGAATGCACTGGCCCTGAGTGGCAATAAAGTTGCGCGGGCCCTCTTGCGCCTCTAGCGACCTCCAGGTCGCTAGAGTCATAACACTCACTAAACCAAGGCTTAATAGGGGCTTATGCTTCATACAAAGAAGTCTATGCCAAAGCTTTCCTTTGAGACCAGACTTTCGTAGGCTGTGCGCACACATGAAATTTAGAAATCTTTGCATTATTGCCCATGTTGACCATGGGAAGACCACTCTTGTTGACTTTCTTCTACGCCAAGCGGGCAGTTTTCGCGCACACGAAAGTGTGGGCGAGCGAGTCATGGACTCCATGGATTTAGAGCGAGAACGTGGAATTACCATTCTGGCCAAAAATACAGCCATTCGATTGGGCGACACCAAAATTAATATTGTCGACACCCCCGGTCACGCCGACTTTGGAGGCGAAGTAGAGCGCATATTGTCGATGGTCGATGGTTGCCTACTGCTGGTCGATGCCGCAGAGGGCCCCCTCCCCCAAACTCGGTTCGTTTTGCAGAAAGCCTTGGCTCGCGGTTTTCGCCCTATTGTTGTGGTCAATAAAGTGGACCGCCCCGAATGTCGCGATGGCAAACGCGTGACAGAAGTCGTCAATGCGATCTTTGACTTGTTTGTTGATTTGGGAGCCTCAGATGAACAGGCGCATTTTCCGATGGTTTATGCCTGCGCACGACAAGGCTGGTGTGTTTCGACCTGGGATGAAGCTCAAAAACTGATTCAAAATCCTCAGGGCGGAACTCTTAAGGGTCTTTTTGATTTGATTCTCAAAGAGATACCTGAGCCCCAGATCGCGAACTCGAGCGATTTTAAAATGCTCATTTCTAACCTTTCTTATTCCGACTACGTCGGTGAGCTGGCCATCGGGCGAGTCTTTTCGGGTCGAGTGAAGCAGAGTGATCGCCTGTTCCGCTTCGGTGTGGATGCGAAGGGCGAGAACGTCAAAGATTCTTTTTCAGTCACTCGGCTCTATACTTTTGAGGGCCTTGAACAAAAAGAGGTCTCTGAACTCGAAGCCGGCGACATTGGAATTCTCTCGGGCTCTGAAAAATTTGAAATTGGCGACACGATTGGGGCGTCTGAGACAGCCGAAGCCTTTGCTCGCATCAGCGTCGAAAAACCAACTGTGGGAATGCTGTTTTGTGTGAGCACCTCGCCTTTTGTGGGTCAGGATGGAAAGCCCCTGCTTTCTCGAACTCTGTACGATCGCTTGTCTCGAGAGGCGAAGAAGAACGTAGCGATTCGACTCGAAAACACCGATTCACCCGATCAATTTAGAGTTTTGGGTCGTGGAGAATTGCAGTTTGCGATTTTGATTGAACAAATGAGACGCGAGAATCTCGAGTTCATGGTGGGTAAACCCACAGTGCTCCTGCGAGGCGAGGGCGAAATGCGCGAAGAGCCTCTCGAGCGACTCACCATTGATGTCCCTTCAGATATGTCCTCAGAAGTCACCTCTTTATTTCAAGGACGCCGGGGAATTCTGCAGAGCTATGAGCCCATGGAAAGCCTGGGCCGTGTTCGGTTGGTGTTTGAGATTCCAACACGCGGGCTTTTGGGAATGCGATCAAGATTCTTAACCATCACTCGCGGCGAGGGGCTCATGAGCTCGGAACTAGTGGGTTATACACTGATCAAGACACAAATCTTTCAGCGAAGCACGGGGGCCTTGATTTCAGACCGACGTGGTGTGGTGACAGAGTATGCTCTGAAAGGGCTCGAGGACCGTGGCGTGTTTTTTTGTCAGCCCGGGACAGAAGTTTATGAAGGCATGATTGTCGGTGAGAGCAATAAAGACACAGATCTCAATTTAAATGTCGTTCGCGAAAAGAAACTCACCAACTTTCGAGCCGGTCCCGGAACTGCTCTTGAGCATCTGCATGGGGTCAAAAACATGTCTCTCGAAGACTGCCTCGAGTGGATGGAGGGCGATGAGTGGCTCGAAGTCACGCCCAAAAATTTACGTCTTCGCAAAAAGATTCTGGCCTGCAATATGCGCGGAGTGAAGAAAGTCGATATGGCCGAGGCCGAAGCTGGTTGATTCAAAGATGTCTCTCCTTCACTCGATTGTGTTGTCTGCTCTTTTGGCTCAAGGCCCTCCGCTTGAGCTATCTATGGCTTCAGAAAAGATAGAGGCCAGCCTTAGTCCGCTGATTCCCAAAGATCTTCGGAAGCGCCTCACGAAAAAGCATTTGCAGCAAGCGATCGATCTGGGCATTCAACAGTCCCTCTCTCTTAAACATTTTAAGCCCTGGCAGCTCCTCTCGATTCAAGTGTCAGACCCTCACCCTCATTTTACTGAACGATTTCCGAGTTTTCGCGTGAACTTTGTTTGGAATCCTCAAACAAAGTCGCTGGATCAACTGACGAAGAGATGGATTGCAGAGTTTCGCAAAACTCAGCCTCTCACCCTCGAAAAGTTGACTCCCATTCCTTTGAATGAATACCTCAAAGAGCTTCTCTTGATGGCCCCCCTGGTGGGACAAAGTCAGATCCGAGACTTTGAGGTCTTTCAAATTTCTTCATCGAACTTTCAACTCTCATACCGATTTACTAACTCAAAGGGCCAAGCAGAATCCTCCTCAGTTCTTCTCACCACTGACAAATATGGGGGGATTGAAGGTGTTCGTCGTCGAGGCGCTCTGCCCGAGGCTGATCCGGATCTTTGGTTTATCGATTAATCAATCGGCTTTTGCAGTCGGTGGATTCGAAGCACTCTCAAATTCTCTGAGCATTTGCGCGCAGGTCTTTCCGTCAGCACCTCGCAGTTTAGAGAAGCGAGTATCTCCAAATTCAATTTTAGCCCTCAAACTTTTAATGAGATTGAGACGCTGATTCAATAGTTTGAGCCGCTCTTTCTCGTAGGCTTGTTCGAGCTTCCACCTAAAATATTGCGTTCGCATTTGCCCCAGATCTTTGTCTCTAAACTGCTCTCCCTTTTGAATCGCCTCAATCACCTTAGGATCCTTGATTGCCGCCAATCCCAGCATACTCAAAGTGCGATGCATTAACGAGTTTGCCTCTCTCTTGCGAATAAAAGCCATCAAGGCCTCATCTTTGAGCCGACTCAGTTCGCGCTCGCGCTGCTCACTCCGATCCAGATAACTGGCCGCAACCTCAATGCGTGCAAAATCCACTTCTTGTGCATAAGATTTCTCGACTCCATCTCGTCTCAATAAAATGCCAGCTTCATCGACAAATTCAGTGATCGCCCCATTGACCTCATCATGAAAAAAACGGTTCCAATATTTATCGGTTTTGTCGAAAACGAAAACCATTCCAAAAGTTCCCACCGCTGAAGCTGCTGCTTTCGCCGAGAGAGGCTCCATAAAAGGAAGGCCGGTCGTCAGAACCAAGTAATTGATACAAAAAGACGCTGGGCAAATGACGGCCCACTTAAAAATGAGCTCGTGAAGTTTTCGACTTTGATCAATTTCTTGAATTTTTTGCTCAATCTCCTCGAGCCGCCCACTCAAGGGGGCCTCGCCCTCGATCGCTGCAATTTTAGATTGAAGCTCTGATTCCTGCGTAAAGATACGGGTAAAAAGTTCTACTCGCGATGCTGCAGATGGGCTCTCGCCATGGATTTTGCGCGCCGAAGCTCCCAGCTCGCTTTTCAGCGGCAATACAAATGACATCAAAAAAACAAAAAACAATCGGCACCGAAGAGCCCTTGGAATGACCACTCCCTTATTCCCCCTAAACAAGATCTCAGTAACATTTTGGGATCAAAAAGAACAGCAATTGAAATCTGAGCCCCCCAGAAAGGGCCCAGATGGTGAGACAGATCCAATCGGCCTATTCTTTATCTTTTCGTGATTCCTCAATGTTTCGAATCTCTTCAGGCTTTTTAGGAAAGATCAGCGAGGTCACCACCGCGCCCCCAATGAGAGTGGCAATAATACTCAAAGAGATACCAATCGGAAATTTGCCTCCAAAAAGCTCATTCAACCAAACCATCTTGAGCCCCACGAACACCAAAACCAGCCCCAAGCCGATCTTGAGATAATGAAATTTATCCATAATTCCTGCGAGCAAGAAGTACATGGCCCGCAAACCCAAAATAGCAAAGACGTTCGAGGTGAAGACAATCATGGGCTCCTTGGTCAGTGCAAAAATGGCAGGTACTGAATCAATCGCAAAAATGATGTCGGAGACCTCCAGAAAAACCAAGCAAACGAACAAAGGTGTCGCGTAAAGAATGCCCTCTTTTCGGATGAAAAACTTTTGCCCCTCTAAGGTTGGTGTTACTGGCAAAAACTTTTTGAGTAATTTAATGAGAGGATTTTTTTCGGGCTCCACTTTTGTGTCTGGAGCAAAGAGAATTTTGATTCCTGTAAAAATAAGGAAGGCTCCAAAAAAGATAACAACCCATTTGTACTGCATGAGGACCGAGCCCAGCGCAATAAAGAGCGCTCTAAAGATAAGCGCTCCTAAAATGCCATAAAACAGGACTCGATGTTGGTATTTGGATGGAATTCCAAAATAAGTAAAAACGACCACAAAAACGAAAACGTTATCAACAGCCAAAGACTTTTCGACCACAAATCCTGTTAAGAATTCCAGTGCCGATTGAGTGGCTAAGACTTGAGCATCAGCTGCATAGCGGGGATCAGCACCAAAGCGATGCAAGCAGTAGTAGTAAAAAAAGAGATTAAAAACGAGAGCCAGAGAGATCCACACCACACTCCATGCAAAGGCTTCTTTAAACTTAACTTCATGAGCCTCTCGATGAAAGACGCCCAGATCTAAGGCCAGGACTCCAAGAACAAAAACGGTAAACCCACCGTAAAACCACCAATACTCAGCAAAAGGGAATAAAACTTCCATAGCCTGAAACGCTAGCAAAGCTTGAACGGCTAACCTATCGAATTTTAGATCTTCTCGCCGACTAAAGAGGGCCCAACTCGGCTCTCAGCTCCGGGCTTGCTATTTCAAAAAAAGCGTATACCATACATTTGTATGCCACTCCATAGCGCACTCCATCTGATGACCAGACTCAGCCCCAAAGAGCTTCTCAAACACAAAAAAAGCCAATTTATTCAGATTTTGGGTCAAGAGGGCTCGGGCACACGTCGCAGCTGTCTTGAGCTGATTAAGCCCAGCAGTCGAGTGGTATGGCTCAGCTCACAGTGGATAATTTACGCTCCCCTACTTTGGAGTCTGGCACAGCGAAAGCAGATTTCTCTTTTGGGGGTCGAATGCCCCGACCGACAGCGCTGGAGAATTTTGTGGCGAGAACTTTTTGAAGCCAACAGTTTTGACGTTTGGGTTTTAGATCATTTGCACCTCAAAAACTCTGAGGGCTTTTACTTGCGTCAGCTTATTCAAAAACTGGGTCTACAAATTTACGTTCTTGAGGACCGAGTTCACGCGTTTTGCGAAAAACGTCTTCGCGTTCAACTTCAGCATCACGAGCACCAACTCTGCTGGCAAAAAGGAGGGCCGCCTCAAAGCCTCAAGATTCCAGCTGATTACTTAAAAAATATTCGCGAGGAACTATGTTCGCTCTAAGCCAAGAAGAACAAGAAGTCTCTCCTCATTGTATGCGCTTTAAAAATTGGTGGATTTATGATCTTCGGATTTTTAATGAGTTTTGGCAAAATAAAATTAAACAGCGCTCAAACCTCATTCTAGAAAAAACAACCTGGCAAGGCATTCTACGAGCTTATGAAATACAAGTTTTTAGTCCGCTCTCCTCGCTCGAGTTGTTAGCCCAAGACTACTTTGATCAGTTTAGAATTTTAATTAGCAAAAGGCAGATTCATAAAGTTTTTCAGCACTTTTATCGACTCGGCTTGCAGCGCGTCGGCAATCTCCGAAAAATTCCTTTCGCCGAGATTCAAAAAAGATTCGGCAAAGACTGGCATGATTTTTTTAAAGGAGTTTTAGAGCCGCAAGACAGTCTGTGGAAGTGGGAGGCTTTTCGAAAACCCCAAATTCTAGAAGCCCTGCGCCATTCTGAAGATTCACTCTACGAAGTCTCTCGAATTAAAGAACTCGTTGAGGTCATTTTAGAAAAATGGGGGCAGCAACACCCCTGGCTTGGAATCGAAAGATTAGAAATCCATTTAGGGGCAGAGAGAGAAGAAGGAGATCGACAGATTGAAATTCTTTTTGCCCATCTTCCAAGCTTCGATCGTGATCGCAGCTGGATGATGCGAGTGATCGAGGAGCGCTTGAGCAATCTTTTGCTCGAAGCCCCAATTCAAAAAATTCAGATCCGAGCCTTTCCCCGAGAGAAGCGGCGGCAAATTCAACTTAGTTTATTTCAAGAGTCCACACGAGGGCTACAGGTTCAAGAACTCTGCGAGCGACTGCGAACTCAAGGCTTTCAAGCTTTTCAGCCTAAGCTTTTACCTTCTCAGGTGCCTGAGGAGTCTTGGCAAAAAGACATTCTTTCTGCGAACCCACCTCAACTCCAAGAAGTCCATGAGCTACGCCCTTTAATACAGTACCCTCCCAAGGCAATCACCGAACCTCTCGGAAAGCTTTATTTTACTGAGCGCCTACAGTGGTTTGATGTGCAGGGTCATCCACATCGTCGAGATTATTATCTCTGGTACTCTACTCAGCGCTGGCTTTGGATTTTTAGAAACGAAGAAGATCAGTGGTTTGAGCAGGGAATTGCTGAGTGACTACAGGTGCTAATCGAAGACGTTTTAAAATCAGAGCTCAGACGCTTCTTAAACCACCTTGCTACACATGCCGCCTTTAAAGGCGGCATGTGCAACGAGTTTCACACGAACTTCTTTCCTCTAGCTGTTTCAGCTTTTTACGGAATGGTGCGTGCTTATACGAAAGATCCATCTCAAACAGCCGTAGCTCGACAACACTCCACAAATGGCGGATGATTATGGAGTATGTATCGCAGAATCGTTAAACCATTAAAATCACGAAGCTTTTTTTTGTTTGGAGCGCGGGGCGTCGGCAAATCAACCTTCCTTTCGAAAGAGTTTTTTAAGGACCAGAATCCTCTTTATTACGACCTACTCATTCCTGAGCTTGAGGATCGACTCAGGAGAAATCCCGAGTCCTTTCAGAAAGAGATCCTCAGTGAGAAGAAGCTCACTTGGGTGGTCATCGACGAGATCCAGAAGCTCCCAAAACTTCTGGATGTAGTCCATCACTTGATTGAATCAACTTCGATCCGATTCGCTCTGACGGGATCCAGCGCCAGAAAGTTAAAACGAGGTTCAGCCAATCTTTTAGCAGGCCGCGCTTATGTGTATTCTCTTTTTCCATTGGCGTCCCTTGAGTTGGGAGACGATTTTGATTTGGAAGATGCCGTGAACTGGGGAAGTTTGCCCTTTATTTTTAAAGTGAAGTCTGACGAAGAAAGATCGACTTATCTTCGTTCCTATGTCCTAAGCTACGTAAAGGAAGAAGTGCAGACGGAGCAACTTGTTAGAAATCTCGATCCGTTTCGTGAATTTCTAGAAATCGCCGCCCTGGGCTCGGGTAAAATCATTAACTACAGTAAAATTTCTCGAGATGTCGGAGTCGATACGAAAAGCGTCATCAATTATTATCAGATTTTGGAGGATACGCTACTTGGTTTCTTTGTTCCTGCGTATCACAAGAGCGTGCGGAAGAGTCAGCTTACTCATCCAAAGTTCTATTTTTTTGATAACGGTGTAAAAAAGGCCCTCACTCGGTCGCTTCGCGCTTACTCAACGCCGGGCACAAGTGAATTTGGAGAGGCCTTCGAACATTGGGTTTTGCAAGAGATCCATCGCCTCAATCACTATACTCAAAGCGATTATCGAATGGCCTATTTTGCAACAAAGCATGGAGCTGAGGTTGACCTGGTTCTTAGCCGTGGCCGCGAGACAGTTTTGATTGAAATCAAATCCTCAAAAAATCATGACTTCGACGAGATTCGAAAACTCAATGTCATTGCTCAAGATTTTAATCCGACGAAAACCTTTTACCTTTCGTGCGATACCAGGCGAATCACCGACGGAAAAGTGGTCGCCCTACACTGGAAAGACTTTCTGGCAGACTTTTTCTTCTAGTCGATCCTTACCAGCCCTGATACCATACTAATGTATGGCAGTCAAAGAATCAAAGTCTATTCGCTTTGCAGAGCTCTTAGGCAAAAGCTGCTTTAGCTTTTTACGCGGGGCTTCACACCCTGAAGAGATGATCGAGCGTGCGCATCATTTGGGCTACTCTGGATTTGGACTCTGTGATCATCATGGTTTCTACGGAATGGTACGTGGCTATAAAAAAGCCTCTGAACTTCAGCTGCCGCTGGTGATCGGAACAGAAATTCAAATCGAAGGAGCGGCTCTGGTTCTATTTGCAAAAAATATTCAGGGCTATCGCCGCCTCTGCCGTTTGCTTACTGAAAGCTTTACTGATCAAGAAAAAGGCAAATCCCTCATTACTCGTGAACTTTTTGAAAAATGGATGAGTCCTGTCGATATTCAACTCGCTCTTGCGCCTCGACAATTTCCTTCGAGCTCTTTGCTGGATTGGTTGCAGATTCGATATCCCTTTTTTCAGTTTGTCACTAAACGGCTGGATCCAGATGCCGATCTTTTAATGAAAAAGTGGGTTCAGCAACTTGCTCCAGAGACTCCTAAAGTCTGGACTTGGGATGCCCAGTTTCATGAGTCTTCGCGCTTTGAGCTTTTTGAAGTTCTTCAAGCGATACGCGAAAACATTCCCCTCTCTCAAAAGCTGCCTTCTTTGAATGGTGAGGCCTATCTTAAAAGCCTCTCTGCACTGCAAGCTTATCGTGTACCTACGGAGTGGATTCGAAATAGCATTCGATTTCTCGAATCTTGCAGCTTTTCACCCGCTCAAATTCGATATCAGTACCCACGTGAGTGGCTGCCTCCCCACAAAACTCCGACTCAATTCTTAAGAGAGCTTTGTGAAGCAGGTATCCAGCGACGCTACCCTCAAGGCCCCAATGCCGTTGTCCTTCAGCAGCTCGAACATGAACTTAAGCTCATTCAAGAGCTCGAATACGAAGATTATTTTTTAACCGTTTGGGATCTCGTTCAATACGCTCGAAGCCAAAAAATTCTCTGCCAAGGTCGTGGCTCTGCAGCCAACTCGATTGTTTGTTATCTTTTAGAAGTCACCAGCATTGATCCAGTGCAAATGAATCTTTTGTTTGAGCGATTTATTTCTAAAGAACGAAATGAAGCGCCAGATATTGATATCGACTTCGAACATGAACGGCGCGAAGAAGTGATTCAATATGTCTATCAAAAATATGGACGACATCGTGCGGGTATGGTGGCGACCCTCATTACCTACCGTACTAAATCAGCTCTTCGGGATATTGGACGAATTTTAGAAGCCCCCAGTGATTGGATCGATGATCTTTGCAAAAGAACTCGCTGGCGAGAGAATGTGTTTGAATCTGAGAACTCAGGCAACGACCCCTTAAAGTCGCGCGTACTCCGCTTAGCTCGACAGCTCAAGGGATTCCCCCGCCATCTGGGGCAACACACTGGCGGCATGATTATTTGTCAGGATCGACTCGATGAAATTAGTCCTATTGAAAGCGCGAGCATGCCCGGGAGAAGCGTGGTGCAGTGGGATAAGTATGATGTCGAGGCTCTTGGCCTCTTAAAAATAGATCTCTTGAGCTTAGGCATGCTCACCTGCCTTAGAAAATCTTTGGAACTACTTCATAAGCATCGCGGGCTTTCTATCGATCTTCATCAAATTCCACACGGCGACCCCAAAACTTACAAAATGATTGGAGAGTCTCAAACCGTCGGGGTTTTTCAAATCGAGTCACGAGCTCAGATGAGCATGCTCCCACGGCTTCAGCCCAAAAACTTTTACGATTTGGTGATTGAAGTCGCCATTGTCAGGCCCGGACCTATTCAAGGGGGGATGGTGCATCCGTACCTTCGCAGACGCATGGGCCTCGAGCCCGTTCAGTACGCTCACCCTCGACTCAAACCCATCTTAGAGAAAACTTTGGGGATTCCGATTTTTCAAGAACAAGTGATGAAAATCGCTATTGAAGTGGCAGGATACAGCCCGGGTGAGGCCGATGCTCTGAGGCGCGCGATGGGAGCCTGGAAGAAAAGCGGAAATCTTGAAAAATTTGGGGACGATATCTGCGCCCGATTAATCGAGCGGGGGGTGCCCAGTGAATTCTCTCGTCGTATTTGTGATCAAATCCTTGGCTTTGGAGAGTATGGATTTCCTGAATCACACGCCGCTAGCTTTGCCCTTCTCACTTATGCATCGGCCTATCTGAAAGCCAATTACCCCGAAGTTTTTTTATGCGCTCTCTTGAATTCAATGCCACTAGGCTTTTACTCCCTCAACGTCTTAACCTCTGCCTTTCTCAGAGAGGGTGTGAGAGTTTTACCCCTCTCCCTCGAAAAGAGTAGCTGGGATCATCAACTCGAGGCTCTCGATGGACCCACAGACGCTAAAAATCAGTGGGCTCTTCGACTAGGATTAAGGATCGTGCGAGGTCTTCATCGTGAGAACGCAGAGCGCTTTCTTTTAGAGCGGACCCAAAAAAATAAAATGAATCTTTATCATTTTAATGCAGACGAAAGAGCCTCTCTCGCCCTTACTCAAGAGAATGAAGTGCGACGACAAAAGTACTGGGATTCCTTGCTTCCTCCGGACTCCGCACTGTTTTCGAATATAGCCTCTCAGACTCCATTTAAAATACCAGACTCTCTTTCTGCTCTACTTCTAGATTTTGATCTGATGGAGACCTCTCTTCGTGATCACCCTGCTCAAATTTTAAAAGAGCATCGATGGCATTACCCTCTTTCAAAGAATCGCGTTGCCTTGTCTTCGGATCTACATCGCTATCGAGAGAATCAGAGTATCACCGTGTTTGGGATTACCCAGGTGATTCAAAGCCCCCCCACTGCCAATGGAATGTTTTTTATTACGCTCGAGGATGAGACTGGATTTTTGAATCTCGTTCTACAGCCTCCGATTTTTCAAAAATTTAAAAACACCATTCAAAAAGATTGGGGCCTGCTCGTCACAGGAAAGCTTCAAAAAATGGGCAGCTCTCGATACACTTCGATTTTAGTCACGCAGATCATTCCAAAGCAAAGAAGCCCTCAGGTTCAGAGCCTCTACCGTCCCCAGTATAGTCCCTTGCCGCAAGCGATTGGCTTCTCTCCACGCGCACAAGGCCGCAGTCATCGTCGCGAGAATAAGGCCTGAGCCCAAGTCGCCTGAGCGCTAAAATAAGGATTGTAAAGATAGCTCGCTCGAGCAATCAAAGGATCTCCCTCAAACCAAGTATGCATCCAAATCGGATCTGCTAACCGGTGAGGCGTTTTAAACGAAGTAGTATGAAAAAGATTGGCGCGAGGCATTTGCTCTTCGTATCCCGCCGGCAAATACCGAGGTAATGGATTATCATTTGAACTCAAGCTCTCCCATGAAGCGCGCATGCGTTTCATCGCTTGATCCCAACTTCGTAGTTGATAAGTAAAAGAACGATCTGAAGACTTTAAAGCAATCGAATCTTGGCAAGACCGACAGGACCGCTCCACAAAAACTCCGCCTGAACCTCGGCCATCCATCCAGGCCTCTCGACTCCAACCATAAATCGCATGACTTCTAGAGGACACAAAGACGCTCAGCCTTTGCGATTTTGAATCCTCAAAGTACTCAGCCGACACCTCGCGATGAACACGCGAATGAGCGTCCAAAAATGGAAACACTCGCCATGCCAACCCATGACTCACTTTTTCGCGCCAGCGCTGCTCTCGATCTGCACTGGGCGCATAAATCATAGGGTAGCCATGAACATTCGTGATCTGTGCAATCAAGCGATCCTCAGCTCC
This sequence comes from Bdellovibrionota bacterium, assembly GCA_044351695.1. Taxonomy (GTDB): domain Bacteria; phylum Bdellovibrionota; class UBA2394; order UBA2394; family UBA2394; genus JBILFF01. Next base: position 933 of record JBILFF010000013.1, on the reverse strand, counting down.
GCGTCCCTTTTCCACCACAGTCCAAATATTTTCAAGATCGTGGGAGTGACCAAAAGCCTTGAAATCAATCGCATGATACAAAATATAGGTGATGTAGTAGTGCGTGGTGCTCTCAATCACTGAATAATAAATGCTTGGCTCCTCGACCAGAGCACTGATCTGCGCTTGATCTAAACGAAAAACACTTTCTGAATTGTCTCGAAGATTGTCGTTTTGATCAAAAAACAGATCGAGCGGAAAATCCACGGGATTAAAACCCGTCTGGTCATGAGTAAACTCGTGAGCAAAGTCTTTATAAATAATCGGAGCCCAACGTCGGGCGATGTCTTCGTGACTCGAAGCCTGGACACCCGCCACCAGAGCGGGTCCGATCAAAACGCTCGTGAACCACCTCTGCACATCTCCCATTCTCTCACGCAATGACGCAAGCCAGAATAGCCCGCAAAACCGCTCCAGCAGCCGATTAAAAGGCTTTTAAGCTTGCGACCCTTTTTGTCGTCCGCAAAACCGCGCCATCGACCTGGTCTTAGGATTTCTTGTGTTTAATTATTCCTAAAGAGAATCAAACCCTGAGAAAGGTCGTAGGGAGAGAGCCCAATTGTAACGCGATCTCCTGGTAAAACCTTGATACTGAAACGGCGCATTTTTCCGCAAAGCTTGGCGTTCATGATTTCTTTGTTCATATCCAAACGAACACGGTAAATCCCGCCCGCTGCGATTTCTTCAACTACACCTTCAACTTTAACTAGATCGTCTCTTGCCATTCTTTGTTTGCCGTTCCTTCAGTTGACTAACAGTAAGTGTCATTTAAGCCAGATGCTATCAAGAGAAATCCCTAAAAACTACCTTCGGGAGACAGAATCTGGGTCATTTTAAGCCCCCGAGGGTCCTTCGTTAGAGATTTGGGCGATTTTATGCTTAGGTAGCGCGGAT
>JBILFF010000044.1:0-16860 GCA_044351695.1 Bdellovibrionota bacterium | reverse complement strand
CGGGTTTTTGGGGGTAAAAAAAAAAACGACTCGAAACACTGCAGTTGCGCCTTCTTGAGCCGAGAGTCGCGATTCTCGACGAAACCGATTCGGGACTCGATATCGATGCTCTGCGAGTGATTGCGAAGAACATTGAAGAGATGCGTAGAGCGGATCGATCATTTCTGTTGATTACGCACTACCAAAGGCTGCTCGAGTATATTCGGCCCGACCACGTCCATGTGATGGCCAGCGGAAGAATTGTGAAGTCGGGTGGATTTGAGTTGGTCAAGGAGCTCGAAGCCAAGGGCTATGAAGCTTTTGTGGAGGCGGCGTAAGTGCTGGCACCTGACTCAAAAGATAAAAATTTTCGAATTCTGGCGCTTCAGTCAGTGGATTTTGAGCGCCAGGCGAAGAAGTCTAAATCTGATGCCCCGATGCTCGAGTGGGGAGATTTGGATGCGGCAGCGATTAGCTTTTTAGATTCCGAGAAACCCCAAGTAGAGCGTCGATTCCGATCACAGATCGAGCTCGTCGAAATTGATTCTCTTTTGCCAAGCTTGTTTCGTGAGGATTTTGTAAGCTGGCAGACTACTCGAAAAGCAGAAAAAACCTATTTCTTGCGAATTGAAAAAGACGCTCTTCCGGGTCGGCTTCGTCTGCGACGATGGATGTCTAAAGGCCAAACGGTGGCAGCTTCTCGGTTGGTGATTGAGCTCGCCCCGAATGCTCAGCTCGATTTAGAAGAAGAGGTCATTGGCGAGGAAGGCTCGTCCGCGCTTTCGCTACACCATACAGAACTGCGAGTTTTAAGTGGGGCCCGACTACGCTGGGTGCAAACCATGGTGGCGCAAGAAAATGCCGATCATTTTTCTCGCCAACACGTGAGTATTCAAGAGGCAGCCTCAGTTCAGATTTCGAGCCTTCATCGAGGGGGTCGACGACATCAGTCTCGTTGGGCGATCGAGATGCAAGGTGCTCACGCCAAAATGGAGATGGAAGCTCAACTGTATGGAGCCCATCGAGAGAAGTTGGACCTATGGGCCGATGTTTTTCATCGTACGGCAGGAGCGGATTCGCACATTAAAATGCTTTCAGTGGCGAACGATGTTTCGTGGTGTCACATGAATGGGTGCCTTCGTGTGGATCAAAGTGCTCCAAAAAGCTCTGCGGTCATGAAAATGAGAGGACTCTATCGATCTTCACGAGCTCAAATTGAAGGAATGCCTCAGCTTGAAATTTTGAACGACGATGTGCAGGTGGCTCACGGTTGTGCGCTGAGTGGTCTTTCGAATGATCAATTGTTTTATCTTCGAAGCCGCGGCATCACTCAGTCTGAGGCCGAGCAAATGATGGTCAATGGCTTGATTCAAGAGATGTCTCATTTTCGAGATGCAGAACAAATGAGTCGACTCTGGACTCATCTGGATCGGTCGGAGGATTTATGAACCTGATGAGCAAACAAACGAGTAATGAACTTTTGTTGCAACGACTCCGATCGGAGTTTCCGATATTGCAGAGACGAGTCGAGGGTCGGGCTCTGAATTACTTGGATAACGCTGCAAGCTTTCCAAAGCCCAAAGTGGTTATCGATGCTGTGCGAGAATTTTCGTTTAAGAATTACGCGAATGTTCATCGCAGTGTTCATCGATTAAGCCAAGAGTCCACCGAGCTCTACGAGGGAGTGCGAGAGCGAATTGCCCGCGATATCGGAGCGCGCTCTAGCGAAATTATTTTTACTAAAGGCAGCACTGAAGGCCTCAATATCGTTGCACAGGGCTTGTGTTCAAAGCTCGAGCCGGGTGATGAAATCGTGATGACGAGAATGGAGCATCACGCGAATTTTGTACCCTGGCAACAGATGGCCAAGCGCTATGGCTTGAATCTTAAAATTGTAGAGCTTCGAAACGAAATGCTCGAAGTGGCTGACGTGCAAAGAGCGATGAGCGATCGAACAAAGATTTTGGCGTTGAGTGCGATCAGTAATGTGTTGGGCTCGATTCAACCCATTTCTGCGATTTCTGAGTTAGCTCGGCGCTTCGGAGTAAAGTTAGTCGTCGATGGAGCTCAGATTGTTTCTCATGGTCTTCTGAAGCTATCCGAATGGGGCTCTCCTGATTTTCTTGTTTTCTCGGGTCACAAGATGGGCTCGCCTAACGGCATTGGCGTTTTGTATGGCCGAAAGGATCTGCTCGAGCAGATTCCGCCGCTGTTGTTTGGTGGAGACATGATTTTAGAGGTGCGTGATCAAGATAGTAGTTGGAATGAACTGCCCTGGCGACTCGAAGCCGGCACGCCACCCATTGATGCCGTTATTGGTTTGGGCGCTGTATGGAATTGGATTCAGAGTCTCAATTGGTCTGAGCTCAGCGACCATGAGGCACAACTCACTGCGGCAGGACTAAAGAAATTGCAAGAGGTTCCGGGTCTACGATTGTTTGGCCCTTCATCAGCTGATTCTCGTGTGCCGACCTTTAGTTTTGAACTCGCTGGGATTCATGCGCATGATTTAGGCACCTTTTTAGATGCTCGTGGCATTTGCGTTCGCGCAGGACATCATTGCACCCAGCCTCTTCATCGATTTTTTAATCGAGCCTCGACCATTCGAGCGAGCTTTGGATTCTACAATACCTTAAACGAGCTCGATGACTTGGTGGAATGTCTCCAAGAGGCCCAGGCCTATTTTACAAAGCGAGGAGTGAGTCGCCCGTGAACGGACTCGATCAACTCTACCAAGAGATCATCTTGGATCATCAGCGCGATCCTCGGCATTTTGGTGAAATCGAGCAGGCAGATTGTCGCTCCGAGGGTTTTAACCCCATGTGCGGCGATCGAGTGTGTGTGAGTCTAAAATTTTCGCCTGAGCGGAAGGTTTTGGTAGAGGGTAAGTTTTCGGGCGAGGGCTGTTCTATTTGCATGGCCTCTGCCAGCATGATGATGGAAGAGGTGAATGGTCGAAAAGTCTTTGACATCCTCGATCAAGTGCAAAGCTTTCGCAAAAGTTTGACGAGTGATGAGGGCTCTGAAATGGAAGGCGATTTAGCCGCACTGGCAGGAGTAAAGCGGTTTCCTGTGCGAATCAAATGTGCACTTTTGCCTTGGACGACCCTCAAAGAAGCGGTTGAAAAAGGATGCACGGCGGTTCTGCGTCTGAGTCATCAAGAGGCTGAATCGGTCGCGATGCCAGAGTCAAAAAAGGAGGCAAGTTCATGAGCGAGGCGAGTAGTATTTTGAGTATTCCCTCGGCCCCAGCCTATGACGATGCGTCGCTCAAAGAATGGTTGAGGCCGGTTCAAGATCCTGAGCTTCATTTGAGTCTTGTAGATCTTGGGCTTGTCTATCGAGTGCAAGCGCAGCCTGAAGGACGTGTGGAGGTGGATCTTACTTTGACCTCACCGGGCTGTCCCGCGGGTGACTCTATTGTTTCGCAGGTCAAGGATCGATTGAAAGAACATCCTCAGGTTCAAGAGGTGGATGTTAAAATTGTATGGGAGCCCAAGTGGAATCCAAAAGAAATGGCTTCGGAGGATGGTAAGGAGGCCCTCGGTTTATGGTAGCTCGAGAAGAGGATTTTAAAAAAGATTACAGTCGATATGGCTTTGTGACCGATATCGATGCTGATCAAATTCCTGCGGGCCTCAATGAAGAGACCGTTCGATTGATTTCGGCAAAAAAGTCAGAGCCCGATTGGATGCTGCAGTGGCGCCTCCAGGCCTTTCGCTATTGGCAAAAGATGAAAGAGCCAAATTGGGCAGCAGTTGAGTATCCCCCGATCGATTACCAAAGCATTGTTTACTACTCGGCACCCAAACAAAAAAAGGGGCCCAAGGATTTGTCGGAAGTCGATCCAAAGCTTTTAGAGACTTATGAAAAACTAGGAATTCCTCTGCTCGAGCAAAAGCGTCTTGCGGGTGTCGCTGTAGATGCCGTTTTTGACTCGGTCTCGGTTGTGACGACGCATCGAGAAACTCTTGCAAAAATGGGCGTGATTTTTTGTTCGATTTCTGAAGCTCTCAAAGAGCACGGGGACTTGGTTCAAAAATACTTGGGCTCTGTTGTTCCGTATACCGACAATTTTTTTGCGACTCTGAATTCGGCGGTTTTTTCGGATGGGTCGTTTGTCTATATTCCAAAGGGCGTCAAATGCCCCATGGATCTCTCGACGTATTTTAGAATCAATGCGGGCAACACCGGGCAGTTTGAGAGAACCTTGATTATTGCGGATGAGGGAAGTGAGGTTTCATACATGGAGGGTTGCACGGCTCCCATGCGAGATGAAAATCAACTGCATGCGGCTGTGGTAGAGCTCGTCGCCCTCAAAGACGCTCAGATCAAATATACGACGGTGCAAAACTGGTACTCAGGAGATGAGAACGGTAGGGGCGGTATTTATAATTTTGTGACCAAAAGAGGTGCGGCCCGCGGTGAGAACTCAAAGATTTCTTGGACTCAAGTCGAGACCGGCTCAGCGATTACCTGGAAGTATCCTTCTTGTGTTTTGGAGGGGGATCATTCGGTAGGAGAATTTTATAGTGTGGCGATCACGAATCATCGAATGCAGGCCGACACGGGCACCAAGATGATTCATCAAGGGAAAAACACTCGCAGCCGTATCATCTCGAAGGGGATCAGTTTACAGCAGAGTCAGAACACTTACCGCGGTTTGGTGAACATTAAGTCTTCGGCAGAGGGCTCTCGAAATTTTACACAGTGTGATTCGCTTTTGATTGGTCCGGAGTGTGTTGCGAATACTTATCCGGTGATTCGTAATCAAAATGCTTCTTCGATCGTTGAGCATGAGGCCACAGCGAGTCGAGTTTCAGAAGATCAATTGTTTTACTTGAGGAGTCGCGGAATTTCTGAAGACGAAGCCACCAAGCTCATCATTAACGGTTATTGCGAAGAAGTTCTTCGTCAGCTGCCTATGGAATTTGCCATAGAAGCTCACCGGCTTCTTGATCTCAAGCTCGAGGGTGCCGTAGGTTAAGACTATGAAGATGGATAATACCAACGACCTGTCAGCGTTTATGGATCAGCTCAAGGAATGGTCTAAAGTCCATGGTTATCGTCGGCTTCAAGAGGCTATTGAGTCTGCGGAGCAGAGTTGCTTTAGCGCGTCAGAGTTAATTCTGCGTTACGCAGACACTCTTGAACAATTTCGAGAGATGATTCCGGAATCGCTTCCGCCAAGTTTTCGAGAAAATTGGGAAGCCGCAATAAAAATCTCTCAGCAAGCGATTGAAACGGTGAAATACGAAGAAAAAGATCGATCTATCTTTTCTTTTGGCTCTTAAAAAATCCTGTTTGAAGGCCGGAGTCACTCAGCGGCATCTGAGTGGCGTAGCTTATCGGTTGCCGTCTCGATCTCCGCGATCGCCCCGGTAGCCACCACCACCGCCGCCGCCACGGTTGCCACCTCTAAAGCCACCACCACCGCCATCGCGTCCTCCGCGACCGCCACGAAACCCACCGCGGCCACCGCCATCCCCGCGGGGCCCTCGCCCGCCTTCAGGGCGATCATGAGCTTCTGACACGACGAGTCGACGTCCTTCGTATTCCTGACCATTGAGAGTCGAGACGGCTTTGGCTGCTTCTTCGGGATTCGTCATCTCGACAAAGCCGAATCCTTTAAATCGTCCGCTCTCTTTGTCGCGAATGAACTTTACGCTTTCTATCGCTCCATGCGGAGCAAAGAGCTCCTTCACTTGGTCCTCGGTCACAGTGTAAGTGAGGTTTCCAACATAAATCTTTTTGCTCATTCAGGGACGCTCTCCTCTTAGCTAATTTTAACAAAGACTTCATGGAGTGCAACTTTAAGATCGAGGAGGCAGGCTTCTTTCAGTCGCTTGCACGTCTATGATCATTCCTTGGGTCTTTTCGGGTGATAAGACCTGAGGCTTTTGATGACGGCGCAGTAATCTAAAGTTTTGGATTAAGAACAGCGCCATCAGCGGGAGCACAATGAGCATGAGGGGAATCAAGAGTGCAAAAAGGAGGGCTTTGTCTCTAAAACCCAACGGGCGTTGGGTCCAAACGAAAGCCTGACGAAAAAAGGGAGCTCTTTTAAACACCCCGTCTTCATAACGTGACAGTAGAAATCGGGGAAGTAATTGTTCTTGAATGCTGCAGCGATTAGAATATCACGATGAAGAAGGTGGTGGGTTTGATGTTGTTATTTAGTCTGCTTTCATTTTTTGGCTGGGGCAAGTCGCCCGATCAAAAGCTCAACTCACAAGAGAGTATTCACCCTCTTAAATTTAAAGACATCGATGGCAAGGAGCGTTCACTTTCAGAGTTTAAAGGAAGCGTTGTTCTCATCGTCAATACCGCCTCAGAGTGCGGGTTTACGGGACAGTATGCGGAGCTTGAAAAGATTCATGATGAATACAAAGCACGTGGCTTCAGCGTTTTGGGGTTTCCTACGAATGACTTTGGTGGGCAGGAGCCGGGTAGTGATAAACAAATCAAATTTTTCTGCGAGCAGAACTATCAAGTGAGTTTTCCGATGGCCTCAAAAAGTTCGGTGAAGGGGAGCGATCAAAACGACGTCTTTAAATTTTTGACCAAGCAGGCGGGTAGTGGAGTGCTTTGGAATTTTGAAAAATTTCTTGTGGATCGAGAGGGGCGTTTTGTGGATCGTTGGAGATCGATATCGAAGCCCGGCTCCGACAGTATTCGAAAGCAAATCGAGAAAGCCTTGGGCGGGTAAGCCTTTCGTTCAGGGATTAGATTTCAGAAAAAAATGAGCAGGGAAGATTTTACTTGCTTCTAGACCCAATTATAGATACTGATAATCATTATCATTAATTCCTAAACGCAGCCGAAAGGGGGGGAGTTCTTCCCCCTTTTCTTCTTTGATCTCCCTAAGTGAACTTGCGCTTCTTTCTCTGACGAGATCGATCCAGCTTTTGATAGCGGGAGCGTGTGCTTTTAAATTCTGAATCGCTTTCTTCGGAGTCTTGATCCTCATCTTCTATCGGATCGTCCTCCTCGTCGCGCCAGTCCAGGTCCTCGGTGATTCGTTTGTCCGCGGACCAATTGAGCCATGGCAGGTCGGTCTCAAATTCGTCGTCTGATTTATTACGTTTAAAAAATGTCATCACAGCCTCCCTATTTTGTCACCCTTGAGCCGCTTTTATATCGTAGCTTTGATGGCAAGACTTCGGGCCAAAGTCTGTGTAAAAACAAAGGATGCAAATTTCACTCATCGGTCGATCGGTTTCGGGCCAAAGTTTAAAAGCTTTTGAGTTTCGTCCAAAAGTTCTAGAACAAAAATCCAAAGCGTCGACCACTTTCATTTTTGCAGGCAAACATGGCAATGTAGTAGAGGGCGTGATTGCCTGTGAGGCTTTGCTGGGGGCTTTGCTCGAGCGTAATCCCTTTTCGTTTCCAATTTTTCTAGTGCCCAATCTGAATCCCGATGGTGTGTATCGACTCACGCGAACCAATCTTCAGGGCGTGGATCTGAATCGCAACTTTCCGACTCAAGATTGGAGTCCCATCGCTACGGATCCAAAATATCCTCCAGGACCTTATGCGGGCTCCGAGCCCGAAACGCAGGCGATCATTCAGTACATTCAGACTCATCGGCCTGCTCACATCATCTCTCTTCATAGTTTTTCTAATTTCATGCTCAACACCAACGGGGACTGTGTCGACTTGGCTCAATCGATTTCAAGAATCAATTCTTACAAAGTGGATCCCAGCATTGGCTATCCCACTCCCGGATCTTTTGGCACCTATGCGGTCGAGCAGGGTCTCAGCTGTTTAACTTATGAGCTCGAAAGGGGAATGGGATTCAAACAGATCGTCGACCATCATTTGCCTGCTCTTTGGGCGGGCTTAGATTTTATTGAAAAGAAAATGGAGTCTTAATCATGTCTGAAGAACAAAAAATTCATGATGCCTTTGAAGGAAAACTAGAGATCGATTCGGTTCGTTCTATCGTCGAGCAAGTCATTAGCGATTTAGATGAGGGTCGCCTGCGCGTTTGCGAAAAAAAAACTGAGGGCTGGCAAACCAAGGCCTGGGTGAAAGAAGCGATTTTACTTTTTTTTAGACTGCAAAAGATGAGTGTGATCGAGAGTGGCCCCTTTCGCTTTGTCGACAAAATCCCAGTGAAAGAATGGACGGGAGGCGAGGGCGTTCGTGTGGTTCCTCAGGCGATCGTGAGAAGGGGAGCTTATGTGGAGAAGGGGGCGATCCTCATGCCTTCGTACGTCAATATTGGCGCCTATGTAGGCGAAGGATCCATGGTCGACACTTGGGCGACCGTTGGGTCCTGTGCACAGATCGGACGAAACGTTCACCTTTCGGGGGGGGTCGGTATTGGAGGAGTTTTAGAGCCCGTGCAGGCGAGTCCGGTCATTATTGAAGATCATGTTTTTGTGGGGAGTCGTTGCATTGTCGTGGAGGGAGCGGTGATTGAAGAGTCGGCCGTCTTGGGTGCGGGTGTGACCATCACAGCTTCAACAAAAATTATTGATGTCACGCAGTCGACTCCCAAAATGTATCAGGGTCGAGTGCCTCGCAATTCAGTGGTGATCCCGGGCAGTCTGCCGAAGCAGTTTGCGGCTGGGGAGTATCTCGTTCCCTGTGCCTTGATCATCGGCGAGCGTCGAGAATCGACAGATAAAAAAACCTCACTCACCTCTGCTCTGAGAGATTTTGAGCTTGCTGTTTAGTGCATGTCGGCTGAACATTTAGTTAAAAAATATGAGTTTAGAAACAAAAATGAGTTTTGAGTCGCTTCAAAGAATTCAATTTTATAGCAACGTATCAGGACCTCGCATTTTGTTCTTAGGTGCGATTCATGGAAATGAGATTTGTGGACCGCTCGCCATTCGACGGTTTGTGTCGGAAATTGAAAGCCAGAAACTAGCGATTACAAGGGGGAGTGTGAGTTTCGTCCCTGTGTGTAATCCTAGGGCTTTTGCTGAGAAAAAGCGGTTTTTCGAAATGAATCTCAATCGCTGCATTCGACCAGAAGCACAAGGCTCTACTTACGAAGAAAGGCTTGCACCGCAAATTTGCGAGTGGATCTTAGACTGCGATGTTTTAGTGGATCTTCACTCGTTTCAATCGGCGGGCGATCCCTTTATGGTTTGGCAGACAAATGATCAAAAAAGTCTCGATCTGGTAAAGTCTCTGGGGCCATACGATCTCATGACTGGTTTTTCTGAGATCTACCGTGGGGTGTCTCATATTCAGCCCGATATGACTTTGGCCTTTGCCGAGAGGCACAATAAAAGATGTGCGTTGATTGAGTGTGGCTCACATATGGATCCTCAGGCTCCTGAGGTGGCGTACCGAGCTATTCGCGGTGCGCTCGATTATTTGGGGATTCTTGATTTCGCGGAGCGTCCAGAGCGTTCGGTGCGTCGTCTTTGGACTTTGTTTGAGTTGCAGATCAAGGATCGAGAAGGAAGCTTTGTGAAGGATTTCGTAGAGTTTGAAGCGCTCCGCAAGGGGCAAGAAATTATTCGAGCTACAGATGCGAGCCTCATTCGAGCTTCCGAAGATGCTTATATTGTTTTTCCTGCCGCTCAGGCACAGATTAAACAAGAATGGTTTAGTTTGGCGAGGCCTGGCGAAGTCTAAGACCGCCAGCGGGTCCCCATTCTCAATGACCGATAATTATAATTATGTAAACTTGTAAAGGTAAAAAATGTATTTTTTCGTTTCTGAGCTTCTGCGCTCTACGAAGCTCATATCGTGAACTAAAATTAAACGACCAAGTGCTTCATTCTTGGATTTAACTTCGTGAATAGCCACGTGAAGAGATCCCTTAGAGAGTTTTACGACTGCACTTTGCTCCCCGCCCTTAATCGTATTTGTTTCACAGTCCAGATCGGTCGGAAATGTTTCTGTTCTATATCGCAATTGATTCGAAGGATCGCAAAGGCCCAAAGCGTAAAGGCGCTCATCTTGAATGGCGCGATTGAAAAACGCCAAAATTCTCGATTTAGAATCGGCTCTAATGAGATCCGAGAGGGGTTGCCCGCATGGCTGGATTGAAAATGTCAAAAATTTCTGATCTCCTGATCGAAGCAGCTAGCATCGATTGGCTTTGCCCTCCCCGCCCCGTCAGCCCTCCCGTTTTTGCCAGGCTCCTTGATCCGTCGAGAGGGCATTCATTTCTTTCTCAAAGCTTTGAGGCTATCTCCAAAATTGCAGCTCTGCACGGCCAGCCTATTCGAACCACTCTGGATTGGTGCTGCTGCTTGCCTCTAACTAGGTGGGCTCTGACCATAGACATGCACGTGGTGCCGGTGACTCTCGGCAAAGGTGGACTCAATCTGCTTCTCCAGATTAATGATCAGTGCTCGGGCATCCTGCTCAGAAAGCCGTTGAGCAAACAATTCGGAATTCAATCGGATCCTCTTCTGCATAGAAAGCAAGCTGAGCTTCCGCACACGCAGCCCTCTGATTGAGCTCGTAGCCCTCAAAGACGGCAAAAACATCTCTTAGCTTAGAAACATCGAGTAGATTTAGGGTAGATGAGCAGGCCCGAACAAAGCCTCTCCCTTTTCTTCGTAAAGTTTTACAACTGCTAGCACAAATTCAACCCAGTTTTCTAGTTTCTCAGCGCGCTCGTGCTCTGTTTGAGGCAAATCAGCAGCTTTCAAAACTCCGACAGAGGAAGTCATCAAAGTCCCCCGCATCTGTTGAGACTCTACAACAGAATAAAAATCCTCGCGCCCGCTCTTTGCGTCATGAATTCTAAATCCTGGTATTTCCTCTTTTGGTTTTGTGGTCCACCTCTGCCAGTGCTGTTGCCAAAGATCCCACTGCAGAAGCCCGATCGAAGAAATCCACGTCTGTTCACTCGCGCGAACGATTCGACGAACAAATCCGTCCGCCAATAACGCGAGTGTCAATTCATCATGATCTCCAAAATAGACAAACGCCAGGTTGTTATGAGAGGCCGCTACCGCTGCCGTTGAATTGAGTCCGCCGACGCGAATTCCATTCACCACCCAAGGCTCTTTGTCCGCGCATTCGCTGGCATCTAAGCCATACAAACATGAAACAAAAACCACTACTTTTTCAGGAGTCGATTTAGAATCGTCAAGCTCAACTCCTTTGAGCAAATCTGAGAGCTCTTGCTTTCCTAGAAAAAGTTTTCCGGGGGCGCCGTGAGCCACAACGTAAATAATGTCGGCGTCGCGACTTGAGCTCAAAGCACTTTGTAGCTGCTCCGAATCACGCACCAAAAAATGCCATGCTTCGGAGGCTCGCGAACGAACAAACTCAAGCTCTTTTAAGGCCGCCACCACATGATCGTTTGCAGCTCTCGATTGAAGCTCCGGATTTGCAAAGGCTGCCTCCGGAAAATCAGCATCAAAAATGAAGGCAAGCCTTTTTTCAGTAGGATTAAATCTTGAGTCGGCCAGTTCAAGCCGCGCTAGGTAATGCAAAGCATGAAACGATCCGTCTTGCGCCGAAGGCGAGAGCAAAGAATTCGCCACCATCATGGGATGAAGATTCAGCAACCAAAGGGTAAATGAGACAGCCAGCGGCTTCAAACTTTTGTTCCGTGTCACTCGACTTCGTGTTTTTTGCAAGGACCTGCTGGAGTGATCATCCTGAAGAATCCAGGCAGCGGCGAGCGCACGCTGCAAAAAATCATCTTGTTTTAATGGCAACAAGTCAGTCTCAATCAAAACCGACAAAGGAAATTTAATCGAAACAGAAGAGTAGCTCTTGCTATGAATCAATCTCCAAAGAGGAAACACTGCCGTTGGCAGTAGCGTCTTGAGATATTCTGCTGGCAAAGCTCGAAGCCAAGCTCGGTATCCGGAGTGAAGCCTGACATACTCAGATCGAACCGTCGAACTCGCATCAGATTGCGATGCGCCATATCTAACAAGAGGTAGCTTTACATCATTAAAGGCGATGATATCTTGCCGAAATGACTTGTTATGTCTCAATACGACTGATGCGGCCTGCATCAATCCGATGGCACCCATAAAGACATCGTCCTCTCGTCGAGCCGCCTCATAGATCTTAAGAGCAAATCCAAGATCGTACTCGTCAATCTGATTTTGACGACGATCCATTTTGTTTTTGAATGGCGCAAAGACCTTAGACAGAATATCTCGACACGTGCCCGCGCTCGCGGACTCACCCACTGCCCATACAAAAAGAGCAACGACAATCGCTGATCGAGCAGTAGACTTTAAGAAAGCCATAAAACGCCCCCCTCTATACCAAAAAGCTCGTCTCGGAAACCCGGCGGCTCAACATTTTTTAGAGCAAAACGCCGTCACGAGCTTAGTGGTGGAAGAAGCAGGCTATACGTCTAGCCTGGGCATCTGGCTGTTGAAGCTTTGGGCCCGCTCACTCAGTGCCGCAGCCAATCTGGGCCAGGGGGGCCAAGCCAACCAAATCACTCAGTTTTGTAAATCGAGACTTGGCATATGCCTTGCACATTCCGTACGACTTAATGCTTCAGTTTATGATTCGGTTAGCGACTGTTTTATTGCTTTTGACTCTTCGACCATCGCTTACAGAAGGCCACGAGCGAAGCTGTCACGACAACCTCAAGCGAGTTGTTACTAGTCCTGTTGATTCCAATGAAGCCCTTCGTTTGTTTATGATTTATAAAACGGCTACCGCTGCGGTAGAAAGACAGAAAGCCAGGGCAGCACTGCTGGAGTACCTCTATTCGATCGCTCAGTTTGTAGGGGACCGGTACGCTAAAAGACGCGGCTTTAAGAGCTCAGAGGATTTCGTTCAAGATGCTGAGATAGGCATCATCGGCGCACTGGATGCCTTTGATCCTTTAAAGGGCAACATAGTAGCTTATTTTTCTAGACGCGCATTTGGCGAGCTCGTTGACCGGCAGCGCTCCGGTGATTGGGTTCCACGATCAACTCGATACTTATCGCGCCTTCGTGAAGCACTGAGCCAAAGCTACATTCAGCAATATGGACATCTTGCGATCGGAGCTCCATCGTTTGAGGATTTTCTCAGCAAAGAAGTCTCTGACCCTGAAATTCTGAAACGACTTCTGCGTCAAAAAGCAACGATTCCCCGAGTTTTGACATCTGCAACGCCCGATTCGTCAGGCTCACCGATTGCCAGTCAGGGGCCAAGCCCAGAAATCAAAACTCATCGTGAGGATATGTGGCTCATGTTGGGGCGCGGCCTCTCCGAAAAAGATCACGCCATTTTTCAAATGTATTTTCGCGAGCGAAAGAGCCAATTAGAGATCTCACAAATTTTAGATCTTTCTGAGTCAATAATATCCCGAAGACTTAAGATCATTGTAGGAATCCTCAAGACAAAAATTTTGGAGAATTCTGAGTTAAAGAAGGATATTGCCGAGCTTCTAGCTCGCTAGACATCTTTTTAAGCTTAAGACACCAAAAATCTTAGTGACCAGCACTAACTTCACAAAACTGCTGACGGCATCAAGCGATACCACCAAAATGAGCTTTATCCGATTGCTATGATGAGCAGCTTCTGTTTCCAGATCGGCAGAATTTGTCATGCTGGGCCAATTTTATTCTCTATGTATTTTGTTTTGATCGACTTTTGCGTCGGCTACAATTTCACATTGGGAGGGCCGATATGTTTGTTCAATTTTTTATCGCTTCATTGATAGTGGCAAATACTATGCCGTACTCACATTCTTTTTCTCAAAAAGTGAGTTCAGGGCGAGAGCGACTATCCGGCGGTGAGTTTACGGATTGGGAGATATATTCAGCCGAAAAACAAGTCTTCTATGATAATGGAAAAGTTAAGGAATGGCGCTATGGGAGTATCCCAGGATTTAATGCCGCGCTCGAAGAGATCAAAACTTTCTCGCCAGAGGGGCATAAGATTACTCACGAAACAATTTATTCTGACAGCTCTAGAAATTCAAAGGCGACTTGGTTCTATGATGAAACCCACAATTATCTTAATCGCTTTTTAGATGATCACGCAGATGGATACAAAGTAGACATTTCTTATTTTTACGATAATCAGCATCGACTATTGTCGTGGAGCGGCGTTCACAATCGAACTCCAGTTCAGGGAAGCATCGTCTACGATGATGACCACCGTAAAGAAATATACAACAGTGACTGTGTCGTTAGTTCGCGATTCATTGATATAATGCTAGGTGATAAAAGGGTTGTTACACTCAGTGAAGAAAATGAAGTCATCAATAGCCAATGTTATTCTGGCAACAAACTTTTGAGTACTTCTACTTCTGATTTCTCTGTCGATGGAACTCTTCAAAAAGAAGAAACTTTAATTTATCAAAACGAAACGGTTATGGAACGAACTACTTATATTTACGATGAATATGGAAATAGGGTCTCTGAAGAAAAAGAATATAAGAATCTGCCTAACGATCTAACAGAAGAGCCCTTACAAATTCGAAAGTGGAACCACAAATATGAGGTCGACGAACTCGGTCGGCTAAAATTACATACTGTCTCAACAAAACAAAGCAGCGGAGAGATAAACGTCGTGACCCCCCACTACGCTTATGATGACCAAGGGCGCCTCGTGGAAGAAATGAGATACTTTGGTAATTGGGAGGAGCCTCGCACGCAATATACGTATTGAAGCTTCTTCTGCCATGAATGGTGAATCAAGCGAGAGTGCCCGTCCCAGCCAAAGCATGAAGCCCAAAGGGATCGATAAAGTAATGCGAAAGGTATTGCGACCTTCCTGGTGGGCCTCCCTCTCAAGAAATTGAGATTTTTCGTGGGGGATGCGAATTCAAGTTTTTGATCCAACCGAAAAGAATAAATCCCCCATTGTTGTTCTTCGGGATGAGAAACTTAAGGTGCTCTGGGCAATTCGAGCAGGGGGGCATAGCTCTGGTGACGCTAGAGAAATTCGGTTCAATAGCTTTGAAGCCCCATTCTTCTGGCATGGTCTAGTGCGCGGGCAAGTTCAGAGGAGCTTCAAAAACGAGGCTACGTATTGGTTTATCTCAAGGTGCGGCAGTTTAGATGGCTACTGCTATTCGTGGTGACCGTCTCCCAAGAAACTGAGCCATTTTGAGAGTTAGTATTTTGCTGAAGTCAGGGCTTTGCCCTAACGTCAAGAAGGAGACGAGGGATGAAGAGAAAGCACTTTAAAGCACTTTACAGAAGAGCTCTGGCTCACTCCCATCATCTCCCAAGACCTTGAAGACTTCCGAGCGACAGATCTAAATTCTCGATTTATCCAGGGCGGCCTTCCTCCGTTTTTTCTCGCGAAGAACAGGGAAGAAAAACGCTATCAAGAATGGATAGACGCTTACTAGGCAAAAGACATTCAGGAGCTTTTCAAGGTTGAAAAGAGACACTCCTTTTTAAAGTTTACCGAGCTTCTTGCCGTTCAAAGCGGAGGAATCTTTGAGGCCACCCAGTTTGCAAAGCCGTGTGAAGTGAGCCGCCCGACGATTCAAAACTACCTCTCTATTCTGGAGGCTACTTTCGTGGCCCATCCCGTGCGACCGTTTTCTTCGCAGGCCTCTCGAGAAATCACCTCTGCCCCCAAGGTCTATTTCTTCGATACAGGTTTTTTCTGCTATTTTAAAGGCTGGGACAGCTTGAGGGCGGAAGACTACGGCATTTTGTGGGAGCACTTTGTTTTAAACGAACTTCACGCACATCTTCAAACTCGAGAAATCTACTACTGGCGAGACAAACGACAGCACGAAATCGACTTTGTTTTGAAGGGGAGCAGAAGAAACGAGATCACCACCATAGAATGTAAATGGAAGGCAAAAGATTTCGATATCAGGAACCTAGGATCCTTTCGCGGACTCTACCCCACCGGGCAAAACTACGTTGTCTCATCAGATATCCCTCGTTCCTACAAAAAAAGCTTGGAAACATCGAACTTCATTTTGTCGGACTAAAAGATTTGATTCTCGCTCTCAGTCGGCAATAGCATAAGACAGGATCGCCTGACCTTGGCCTGACCCCGATGATGAGTCCAGGTACTAAGGCTATGCTACCATAGCAAATCCTTTTTGTTGGTTAGGTAAAATCGTAACTGGTGTCGGTGGTTTATCGTTCAGTGAGCTGTGTGGTCTTTGTATCTTGGCCCTCCATGCAAGCGAAATAATTTGGAGTGATTTGAGTTTCAACTTCAAACAGACAAAATATCTCCACGATCAAACCTAAGCTTTGGCCGTGAGCTTCGCCAAGAGGGAAATAAGCTTTACGGCGAAGCAGGAAGAGCCGCCCGAGCCTTTGAAGAGCTTCCTGCTCCTTCGGGCGGCGAGTCAAAACAAGCGCGACTTCAATTTGTAGACGAGCCTCTTGAATTTTTTGAAGCCGCTGAAGCTGCACTTCAGGGAGTGGATTTGCCTAAAAGTCTTGAGCTGGAATGGGAAAGCCTAACTCTAGAAGAAGAGTTTTCGAGTGAGGGCGCCGAGCAATGAAGATCGTTAGTGCGCTCATGCAAAGACGTGCCAAGTCTAAGGACTTGGCACTTTCTTTGCCGCTGCCTTTTCTTTTTTGGCTCGGCTTTAGTTTTTGCCACTTAAGAGAGCTTTTCTAAGGAAGCTCTCTTAAGTGACTCTATTTATCTCTTTGACTTTTTATTTGACTGTCCCTGGGGGGGGCAATCGGAATCTGCCGATGAAGGCGCCGCTATCTTCGCCATCTTTATTTCTGCCAACTTTATTTAAAAGATCGAAGGCATCAACTGCTGGATTCGAAAAACTAGGCTCCCAATCGGCAATATGCTCACTCCCCTCGCATTTAAGCGGTTCCGCGCTCCACTCAGGAAGTGGATATACATAGCCATGTTGGCCTTCTTGCACATAAGGCTTCGGGAATCGCCGCTTATAGATCGTGCAAGTTTTCTCTTCGAGGCTTTCGAGAAGACAGCCTTGGTTATCAAGCTCAGACTTGATCATAACTTGATTTGCCTGCCGTC
>JBILFF010000043.1:0-16997 GCA_044351695.1 Bdellovibrionota bacterium | reverse complement strand
AAAAAACTCACAAAAGATTCTTGTGGTCGATTACTGACCACCGCCAAGGGCTCCCCCCCCTGAAAAGCGATCTCCTTTTTGTAAGGCTCTCGACCTGCCGCCGGCCATTGCAGAGAAAAGATTCCCGTCAGCTTTTTAGAAAGAATCTCACCAAAAGCCCAAAGCACGCCTCGTTCAGAGTCCCCGATCGAAAGTTCAATGTCTGACACGAGTTCATGATGTCAAAAAGTCTGAGGAAAGCGAAGGCCGAACAGCTTTACAATTCACGGTCTTTTTAGTTTGATGTTCTGACTATGGGAAAAGTCACCGAAATCACTGATTCTGCCTTTCCGTCCGAGGTTTTAAGCGCAAACGTACCTGTAGTGGTCGATTTTTGGGCCCCTTGGTGTGGCCCCTGCCGCGCCATCGCTCCTGTGGTTGAAGAACTTTCAGAAGAGCTTCAAGGTAAAGTGAAGTTTGTAAAAATCAATGTCGATGACAATCCAGCGGTTGCGTCTCAATTAGGAATTCGTAGCATTCCGACCTTGAAGCTTTTTGTGAATGGCGCAGAAAAGAACCAAATGGTTGGCGCTGGGTCCAAAGATCAAATCAAGCAGCTCTTTTCAAGTTTTGTTTGAGAGCGGCTTTATTTAAGCCGCCGCACTTTCAAAACCTTGATCGCTTGGACGGGAACATCTTCGTAGGGGCCGACTGTGGTCGTCTCTACGGCTTCCATCTTACGAACCACTTCTTCACCTTGAATAATCCGTCCAAAGACAGCGTATTGACCACGGTCGAGATCTACTCGGCCCTGAGCTGTATTGTCTGAGAGATTGATAAAAAATTGACAAGTCGCGCTGTGCAGCGCATTTGTTCGAGCCATCGAAAGGCTCATTGCCAGATTGCTTAAGCCATTTCCACTTTCATTTTTAATCGGTGGCTGCGTGGGCTTTGGAATCATACGTTCATCCAATCCGCCTCCTTGAACTACAAAGCCCGGGATTATTCGATGAAAAATCGTTCCTTCGTAATGCCCTGAATCCACATAGGCTAAAAAGTTTTCGACGCTCACAGGCGCTTTTTCTGAATTCAACTCAATCACGAGATTTCCTACAGTCGTTTCAAATTCTACTTTTTGCATCTCTTTGGCTTAACCAAGTCTTGCTCCTTTAGTACAGGCTTGCTTTGCTCAAGTTATGGTTCCGTGTGAGGGTTAACAATGAGTGATCCATATCTAAAATATCGCCTCTATGAGGCTTCGGTTCAAGATGCAGCCGACGATGCTCGAATCATGGCCGATCTTTACCGACGACTTCGCCATAAGCCGGCTCGTTTTTTTCGGGAGGACTTTTGCGGCACCTTTAAAATTGCCTCGGAATGGGTAAAACGAGGCACTCAGAATCATGCTCTGGCCTTAGATATTGACCCCGAGCCCCTCGCCTATGGTCATGAAACTCATTATCAAAAACTTAGTGTCAGCCAGCAGAAGCGGCTTCGCGTGCTCCAAAAAAATGTTCTCAGTCAAACCACAAAAGTAGACATTATCGCCGCTCTTAATTTTTCGTATTGGACCTTTAAAACTCGGCCTTTGATCACCCAGTATTTTAAATCTGCCTTTAGAAGCCTCAAAAGAGATGGCCTCCTGATTCTAGATGTCGTCGGGGGCACTGAAATGATGGGAGAGTCCGTCGATCGCCACACCTATGGAAGAGGAGCTGACCGATTTGTTTATGAATGGCGCCACGAAAGCTTTAATCCCATCAATAATCACGGACTCTTTTCTATTTCTTTTGAGCTCAAAAACAAAAAGCGCCTTCGCCGCGCTTTTACCTATGATTGGCGCGTTTGGCAGATCGTCGAACTTCGTGAATGCTTGCGCGAGGCCGGATTTCGTCAATCCTGGGTGTTTTGGGAGCAAGAGGACTCCCAGGGTGAGGGCAACGGCGTGTTTCGAAGAGCTGAGAAGACCAAGAACTCGGCAGTCTGGATTGCGATTCTCGTGGCTTCAAAAATTTAGTACGAGGCTGACATGTCTTCTTTGAGCTCGCGTGAGTGGAAGATTCTACTTATTTTGGTTGCCGCCAGCTGGGGCGTCGGCTTTCCGATGACCAAGGATGCCATTGAACAGGTGCCGATCTATTCTTTTCTGTTCATCCGATTTGGTATTGCCGCTTTATGCTTTCTTCCCTGGATTCTTCCTCATGTCGGAAGTCGCCTTTTTTGGAGAGACTTTCTTTTTGGTTTTGGAGTGGGCGTACCCCTTTACGTAGGTTACGTACTTCAAACCTTAGGCCTCTCCATGACGAGTGTCACTCATACTGCGTTTTTAACAGGGCTCTACAGCATCTTTACACCTCTTCTTGAATGGTTGATTTATCGCAAAAAACCCTCCCTTGGCATCATGATCGCTTGTGGTCTGGCTATTGCGGGTCTCTGGATGATTAGCGGCATGAAGGATTTTCGATTGAATGGGGGCGATTTTTTAGTGGTTCTTTGTGCTCTGAGTTTTTCTTTTCAGATTCTTTGGCTAGCTCACACTCCCAAAACGTCGTCCTCCACTCACTTGGCCTTTTCTCAGTTGGCCGCGATTTCTCTTCTCTCTCTGCCCACCAGTCTTCTTTTAGAAAGTCCCCAGTGGAGTGGGCTCAATGTTTCAATTTGGTCATCGATTTTGTTTATGGCCGTCATTGGATCTGCTGCGGCTTTTTTTATTCAGACCGCTGCACAAAAAGTGATCGCGCCTACGCATGTTGCCTTATTCTTACTGACTGAGCCTCTTTGGGGAGCCTTGGCTGGAGCCATTTTATCGCATGAACGACTCGCTTGGACGAGCTATGCGGGAGGCGCACTGCTTCTGTTGGCCATCTTTATCTCTGAAATTCGTTTAGAAAATATAACGCCTAAGCGAAACACTCAGTAAAAGACCGACCGCCATCATATTGGTGATCATGGCCGAACCCCCATAAGAAAAAAACGGCAGAGGAACACCAACCACCGGCAGCAAGCCAATCTCCATGCCGATATTGATAATCACATGCCATGAAATCAGCGAAACCGCTCCGACCGCAAGAATGGATCCAAACTTGTCTTTACTCTTCCGCGCGATATCGATGCCCATAAAAATCAAAACGACAAAAAGAGTAAGAACTATTCCTGCACCGACAAAACCCCACTCCTCAGCAAAGGCTGAAAAAATAAAATCCGTATGATGCTTGGGCAAAAACTCTAGCTTGCTCTGAGAACCTTGCAGATAGCCCTTGCCAAAAATCTCTCCACTTCCCACGGCGATGATCGACTGAATGATGTGATAACCCTCTCCTAAAGGATCTCTCGTGGGGTCCAAAAAGGTTCGGACTCGATCGCGCTGGTATTCGTGTAAAACAAAATGATAGGCCATCGGAGCCGCTATTAAAAATCCAGCACTGATCCCGATCAGAGTTCGCCATCGAATCTGGCAATAGAAAATAATTGAAGCTCCTACAAATCCAATCATCCCAGCCGTCCCCAAATCAGGCTGAAGAAACGTCAAAATCATCGGAATACCCACAATAAAAAAAACAGGGATAAGATCTCTAAAGCCGTAGCCTTGAGGGGGCGCTGTACGATCGCGCGAGTAGTACCGCGCGAGAATCAAAATCACAGCAAATTTGGCCAACTCAGAGGGCTGCAAATGCACCGGACCAATATCCAACCATCGCTGTGCACCCAAAGCCGTTACGCCGATGATATCGACAGCCACCAGAAGCAAGATGACAACAACATAAAAGGGCCACGCGATTCTTTCGAAAATTCGATAATCAACCAGGGTCAGTAGCAAGGCCACCATTAGTCCAAGACCCAAAAATGCAAACTGCTTATAAAAAATATCAATTTTAGAGAGGTAAACCGAGCTAAACAAAGTCATTAAACCCAGCCCACAAAGCAAAAGAATCAGCCCCAAAAAAGACCAATCAAAATGGTCGACCCATCGCGTACTGCCTGAGTTTGTTTTTTCCATCGTCTCGCCTCACCTCACCGGCACACGCCGGCTCATATAACTTTGCACCATGGCTTTTGCGATCGGTGCTGCTGCTTTGGACCCACTCTGTCCATGCTCCACTAAAACCGCTACTGCAATTTGAGGATCATCGAGAGGAGCCAATCCCACAAACAGAGCGTGGTGCTGAAACTCTTTTCCCATTTTCGCTAGCATCGCCCTTGTTTCGGGCAGAGCGACAACTTGGGATGTGCCTGTCTTTCCTCCAAATTTGAAGTCTGTAATTCTTGATCGGATGGCTGTTCCTCCGGGCTCATTCACCACGGCCGACATCGCATCTAAAATATACTTTCTGGTGTGATCCGCTAAATGAATTCGATTTTCGAGTGTCGCGCTAAAGCTCTCGGTCACTTCACCGGATGGTTTTTGCGCCTGAAGCACTAAAAGAGGCTGAAAGATCTTTCCACCATTGCCTAAAGCTGAAGTCATCCGGGCGAGCTGCAAAGTGGTCGTCAAAAAAGCTCCCTGTCCAATCCCTGCGTTGATGGTCTCGGCTTCGACGGTCGTCACCTTGACGTCTTCCACCCACTCCACACTCGGGATGTTACCCGTTTGCTCTGAATTGAATCGCGGTAAAGACGGAAGTGGAAACTGAGATTTAAAAATCTCAAGCCCCGGAAAAACTCTTCGACCAAGTCCAAATCTTCGACTCCACACATTCATCCGATCGAGCCCCAAGAGCATCCCTGTTTGGTAAAAGAAAATATCGCAGCTCTTTTGTATCGCAGATCGAAGATCCATGCTGCCGTGACCCGCGCGCTCATGGCAGCGCCAAATTCTTGATCCAAATCTAAAGAAGCCAGGACAAAAATATCTAGTCTTCTCGTTAATTACTCCTTCTTCGAGCGCTGCCGCTCCCATGATCAACTTGAGGGTACTTCCCGGCGGATAATGCTCAGCGACCGCTCGATCAAGAAAGCCCTGCTGCGGACTGTCTCGCCAAGCCTTGAGTTGAGCACGAGTAATTTCTCGGGTGAACCAATTTGGATCTAAGCCCGGTGTGGACACATAGGCCAAAATTTCGCCGGTCTGCGGCTGAATAGCCACGGCGGCTCCCGACTCCGATCCGAAAGCCCTCAGCGCGGTGAGCTGAAGCTCTAAATCCAAGGCCATTCGCAAGCTTGTTCCAGCAATGGGATTTTCTCGCGAGGCTTCTCCCAAACCTCTCAAACTCGAATTTTGCACTGGACGACCGCGTGCATCTACCACTCGAAAATCGCGCCCATCGACTCCACGCAAGAACTTTTCATACAGGGCCTCGGCCCCAATGACCCCGATTTGATCCCCCAACCGGTAATTCCGCTCTTTAAATCTTTTTTGAAGACGATCTAAATCCTGTTCGTTGACCTCGCCCGTATAACCAAGCACGTGAAAGAAAGCATCGCCATAAAGATAATCTCGAACAGCGAGAACTTCCACGCTTACCCCTGTCAGTTCAAGCAGCCTCGATTCGACTTGTGCGAGTTGAGCCCAGCTCACATCTCGAGCCACACGACGATCTTGAAAGGGTGGGGTTTGTCGAACCACCTTCAGTTTTTCTTCAAAGGTTGCCGCATCCCACAAAAAAATATCCTTGAGGATCAGCATTTGATGCATCAGAGCAGCCTCACGCTCTTCTTTAGATTTCGAGCTCGACGCGAAGCCTCGAGTCATGACCACATCAAAGCGCGGTCGATTATCGGCTAGAATTTGCCCGTCACGATCCAGAATTTGCCCCCGGGGCGCTGCAAGACGCTCAATCTTAAATCGATTTTTATCGGCAAACTCTCGGTACTCCTCACCCTTCCAAAGCTGCAAATACCAAAGTCGGACCAACAAAAGTAAAACAAAAAAACTTAAAATCCCTGCTAAGAAAAAAGCTCTCGGCCGAAGATCAGAGGTGTTATACGGATCTGAAAGTTTCATGGGGCCGCCCACCTTTGCAGAGGAGTCCAAACCAGATAACCTAAGCCTGCCTGAAGCAGGGCTCTGGAGAGTAACAGCGGATACATGATCCAGGGAATGTCAAGGCCGGGAGCAATTCGATCGAGCAAAAGCAATTGAATCAACTCAATACTTAAACTTGCCAAACCTACAGCAATCGCAAATTGAAACGCATTTCGAATTTCTAATCGAAACTGAGCCAGCTTTAAAAACAAGTACGAGATAAATAAACTCAGCCAAGTCAGTGCGGCAGGCGTCAGGGATATCGCCGAGAATATCCAACCCATCCACACAAAAACAAAGCCTGCCCAAGTAAGATTCCAGCAAAGCGCGCCATACAAAACAATCAATCCCATCCCCGAAAATGAGAACCACTTCGACCAGCCGAGGGATGTGACCAAAATGATCCAGAGAGTCCAAATCAAAACTAAAAAAAGATCGCGCTGATAATTTGAACGAAAGCTATCTGACCTTTCAAATTCGAGATTCAATTATCCATCCTCTGCTGAACAACAAAAACTTCTTCTACCGAATCAAAATCGACGGCGGGACGAATCACCGCTTCCTCGAGAACAAGATTAGGATTTTTATCGATCGACTCGACAGTTCCTACAATCACTCCTGAGGGAAACACCCCATCCATCCCCGAAGAAATCAAAACATCTCCCACCTGAAGGTTCTGTCGTCGCGCGAGAAATTTGAGAATCAAATCCCCAGCCAAGGTTCCAGCGGCGATGGCTCGAGCTCTTGACCTTTGAACCACCGCATCGACCCGACTATTAATGTCATTCACCAAAAGAACTCGGGCTCGACCCCCGTCGACCTGAAAAACCTTCCCTACAACACCCTGGGTCGAAAGAACGGCCATACCCTCTTGAACCCCATGATCAGTTCCCCGATTGAGAATCATCGTCCGTGAAAGAGCTCCAGGATCCGAACCAATCACACGCGCGGCTATGCCCCGATATTGAAAGCGTTCTTTAAAATCCAAAAGCGCACGAAGTCGTTCGTTCTCTAAGCGAAGCTCCTCAAAAATATTCAGCTTCTGCATCTGCTCACTGATCTGAGCCTGAAGCTTTTGATTGATCTCTTTGGCTTGAGCTAATTCTTTAAAACCAGTGGCCGAATCCACCAAAAGCATTTTTCCCGAAGACACTAAAAACTGAGCCGGCAACAAGGCTCTGCCAAAGGCCCGATCAATACTTCGCGCTCTCTCCTCTAAACTCTGCTTGTAAGAAAAATTAAAATAGAAGTTGATTCCGATAAGAACCAGCAGAAGAAAGATAAGCCAGCTTTTCCGTTCATGGATGGCTGGGACCAACATGAGTGACTCTAACTCCCTCGGACTGTCACCTTTTTAAGAAGATCGAGGTTGTCTAAAACCTTTCCAGAACCCCTCACCACAGCGGTCAAAGGATCGTCGGCAATCATTACCGGCAGACCCGTCTCTTCTCGCAACAGTATATCTAAGTTTCGAAGAAGAGCCCCCCCACCGGCAAGAACAATTCCTTTGTCGACGATATCTGCCGACAGCTCGGGGGGAGTTCGGTCCAAGGCCTGACGAACAGCTTCTACTATCGCGTTAATGGGTTCGGCCAAAGCTTCTCGAATCTCATCTGAACTCACCACCAAAGTCTTGGGAATACCTGCAACAAGATCTCGGCCCTTCACTTCCATGGTCCGCTCATTTCGGTCGGGATCCGGATAAGCTGATCCAATCTCAATCTTGATTCTCTCGGCCGTTCTCTCACCGATCGCCAAATTGTACTTTCGCTTCATGTAATGGACGATCGCTTCATCCATACGATCGCCAGCCATTCGAACAGAACTTGAGTAAACAATACCGGCCAGTGAAATGACCGCCACTTCGGTGGTTCCGCCCCCGATGTCGACAATCATATTGCCCGAGGGCTCGGTAATCGGCAGGCCTGAGCCAATCGCTGCCGCCATGGGCTCCTCAATCAGGTAAACTTCTCGGGCACCAGCGCTCTCAGCCGATTCTCTGACGGCTCGCTTTTCTACCTCTGTAATTCCAAAAGGCACGCAAATCACGATTCGAGGTCTCAAGCCAAATCGCCGATTATGGACCTTCCCAATGAAGTATCGAAGCATCGCCTCTGTTACCTCAAAGTCGGCAATCACCCCATCCTTCATGGGACGGATGGCAACAATATTGCCCGGCGTTCGACCGAGCATCTCTTTTGCCTCGCGCCCCACCGCATGCACACGGCGCACGCCTCGAGGGTCTTTTTCAACGGCCACAACCGATGGCTCACTCGATACGATGCCTCGGCCTTTCACATAAACTAAAGTATTCGCTGTTCCCAGATCGATCGCGAGATCGTTAGAAAACATTCCCATCAGAGAGTCAAAAATCACAGCTTGTAAAATACGAAGAATTCCAAAGCCCTGGCTATCTAAATTTTCGAAACTTTCAGCCCCCAGCCTTGCCCGGGGGTGGCTTTTTCTGCCAGACTCCTTTTCATGAGTATGGATTTCTTTCGCAACAAGCGAAATTCAGTCATTACAATCGTGGTTTTTGGCTTCATTATTTTGACCTTCATCTTTTGGGGCTTTTATCACCAGGACGACTTCAGTCAGGGCAGACCCATTTCGGTGAATGATGAAGAAATCAGCCCCCAAGACTTCAATAGAGCCTTTCAAAATCGAATGAGCCAATTTTCGCAATTCTACGGCGGTCGAAAGATCAGCGAAGGTATGGAGGATTTGATTCGAAAGCAAACGGCCAAATCCCTCGTGATGAGGCTCGCGATGGCCCAAGAGGCAGAAGCTCTGGGCTTGTTGGTGGGAGACCAAGACATCAAACAACAGATTAAAGAGTTTGCGGCCTTCAAAAACCCTGCCACCGGCAACTTTTCGCCTGAACAATACAAGACAGCTCTTGAAAATTTTGGCTACACCCCGGCTCGCTTTGAACGAGACATTCGCAACGATGTTCTGGTGGAGAGACTTCAGTCTGTGCTGGATCTCACTTTACTTACTCCCAAAGCGGAGCTCATCGAAAGAAAGCAAGTTCAGGATTTTGCTCTCACGCTGGAGAGCGCCGTTTTTACAAATACTGGCCTGGTCAAAAGTGGAAAGATAAAACTGACAGAAGCCGACCTCAAGACCAGCTTTGAAAAAACACAAAAAGAATACAGTCATTCTGAGCGACGAGTGCTCGAAATCGCGACGATGAACAAAATGGCTTTCAGTCAGTCCGTCGAGATCTCCGAGGCTGAAGCTCGGGCTGCCTTTGAATCTCAAATCAAAAACAGCTCCGACGAGCAGTTTAAAAAAGAGCGTGCTCGAGCGAAGCACATTTTGATTTCGCAAAAAGATGCGAAAGGGAAATCGCAGATCGAGACGATCAAGCGAGAAATCGAAGCGAAGGGTAAAACGACGACTCTTGAGACCGCTTTTGGCGAAATCGCAAAACTGAAGAGTGAAGATTTTGGCTCTGCTGCCAAAAGTGGAGATCTGGGTTACTTTGTCAAAGAGACGATGGATCCGGCCTTCGGAGAGGCGGTTTTTAATCCCAAAAATCTAACCGGCAAAATCATCGGGCCCGTTCTCAGCCAGTTTGGCTATCATTTGATTTACGTCTCGGATCGATCTGGAGCTGAAAATACTTTTGAAAATCGCCGCAAAGAGGCTGAACTTCTGGCTCGACAAGATAAAATTCGCGACGAAGTTAAGAATTTAAAAGAGCGCCTGACCAAAGAACTCGCTGGCGAAACCACGGATGCTCCAAAGCTTTTGACGGAGCTTGGCTTTCAGACGATCAAAACGACCGGCCTCGCCAAGATGCACAATGATTCGCGCGCCCCTTTTAATGTGGTGCAAAAAGCTTTCGAGCTCAAAGCAAAAGAGTGGGCCGCTCCCGAAGAGTTTGAAGACAGTATTAAAGTGTTTAGAGTGGCAGAAATTCTAGCTCCTGCGCCTAAGACTTTTGCTGAAGCGCGACGAGAGGTACAAGAAAAACTTGAGTCCGAGCGAGCCGAAAGCCTTGTTCAAGAGGCCTTTAAACAACTTCAAGAAGGCAAGCTCAGCTGGGCAAAACTCACTGAGCATGGTGTCGAGCTCAAAAAAGAGACCTCGTATAAACCTTTCTTGAGTCGAGAAGTGCCTGGTTTTTCGGATGTCGAGACCATCGCAAAAGCGGCTTCAAGTCTTAGCCCAAAAAATCCCCTTTCAAAGCCTTTGTTTCAAGAGGGCCGATGGATCATTTTTAAAGGAAGTAATTTTAAAGAGCCTCCAGCAGAACTCACAGAGGCTCAACTCAAAGAGGCTTTGGACGGCGTTCAAACCGCCCGTCGCTCTAGCGTCTTTGATGCCTTCGTTGAAGATCTCATTAAACGAGCGCGCATCCCCAAATCGCAGCGAGTGGCTTACGGCTTAGACGAGAATTGATCGCGGGAGTTTACGGGGTTTACTCGCCGGGTTTGCGAGGATCGAAGTCGTGCTGAATATCTTGAATCTGCCACGACTTGGGCCCTCCCTTTTCGAGACGATACCAGGGTGTGGGCTTTTCTTTAGCATCCTGGGTTTGATCTGAAGTCCACTTCACGTAGACCTGGCTGTTTTTTTCAACCAAGTCTTGAATCGTAATTCTACTGGATTTGGGCACACTCGGATCCGCTAAGTTTTTGGACATCTCGGGACCCATTTTTTCTTTAATCGATTTTCCCAAAAACAAATCAATTTCTTGAGCCTTGCCCGACCCAAAGAGCGATCGATACTCGGTCAAAAACTTTTCAACAGAGGCTTTGGTGTCAGCCTCCTTTGGCTTGGCGATCAAGCCCCCCGATAAAATCAAGGCCCATGCGATAAAACTCAAAACTCTCATTCATCCCCTCCTTCAGCTCTTTTTCGCTCGGCTGCCTGCTTTTGACGAAGCAAAATCTGTCTCAGCATACCTCCGCGCGGCTGCTCTCCTTGATTGAGAAAGCGATTTCTAAATCCTTGCACCACGTACTCCATGCCCTTGCCCGGACAGGCCGTATGCGGAGCTTTCACGCCCGTGTCATGATTACAGGCCTCACTATGACCAATGATTGATCCAATATTGAGCTCATAATCTGGCCGAGCTTGCAAACCCAAGGCTAAACGATGCTGAAAGAATCCGGACTCGGGATCCATGAATGATTTCTGCAAGCGAAGCATCGCTGCTACTTGTTTGGGAGTCGGAAGAATCTCCGTGGGCACGCTTCCCTGCTGTGCAGGCTTTACCTTGATTCCTGTCGGGTTGTTCTCGGCATCGAAAGGATCAAAATTTCCAAACACCACCACACCTTCGCGATGCTGATTACTCCCCTTCACATGTGCGCCTTGTCCACGACGTCCTTCAAAAATATTTCCCTCACTATCGATCGCCCAATTGTACCCAATATCATCCCACTCACGCTCGAGCATATGAATGCGCTGAAGGTCTTGCACTGTCCAAGTCTTGAGTGGGTTGTCGACGGTAGCGCTGTGATGCCAGGTGACTTCAAGAGATTTCTTGTGCTGGGGGTTAGAGCCCTTGGCCCGAAGCGCTTGCGCCCGTTTTGAAGGCATTTCGGCCAACAACTTCTGTCGATTGGCATCAAGACCCGACTCCTCCCGATCCACGACTTCCTCCCAGCTTAATGAGGGTGGATTAAACTCTCGAATCATCTTTTGATAATTCTCAAAATTCCAGTTGGCCTCATACCAGGCCAGCTCTTCGCGCCACTTCGGGTGCCTGGCCTGAAGACTCAGTGGTGAAGCTGTGCTGGGGGCTGAAGGCGGTAAAGCGGGCGGCGCTTTTTGATTCAAGAGATTCTCAGCCTCTCCAAGAACCGAGATTTCGTCGGGCTGGCAGTTTGGTTTTGTTGATCGTCTTCGATCTTCGTCGATCACAATCGTTTCATTCCGATTGCGGCGAGAATTAAAAAAACTAAGATCCGAATTCACAGTGAGCTTCGTTTGCTCCTCAATCATTTTGCGCGCTGTTTCAGATAACGGCTCATCTGCAATTTCAACGCGCGTCCTCGTGCCCGACTGATATTGGTAGATCTTGAACCTGGAGGCTCCACTCGATCCCGAAATCAGCTCCACCACAGTCCCCGCTACCAGCTTGCCGGAGCGACCGGGCAAGCTCAAATCACCCTTCAGCATATAAAAGCTCCCTAGCTGGGGGCTCGAAGACTCTTGGGCTTGTATCGAAAAGCCAAAGCCTAAAAGAAGACTAAAAATCAAAAGGCCAACGCGAATAAGCACAAAGGGAGGTACAGCAAGGGCCGTACCCCCCTAAGTGTCTAAGATCACTAGCTTAAATTTAGGACTGCGAAAGTCTTAGCGATTTGACTGCGCCTTTATGCCCATCTCGCTGAGCAGATGATGAGCGCCATCGACATAGTCCATCACCCAAAGCACATAGCGAATATCGACATGAATCGATCGCGTGGCCTCCGGCAAAAATCTCCAATCCGAACCCAAGCCTTCGTAGTTCGAGTCAAAAGCCAAGCCAATCAACTCTCCCCGGCCATTCAAAGTGGCCGAGCCCGAGTTGCCTCCCGTGATGTGGCAGTCAGTCAAAAAATTTACGGGCAGTTCCCCTGGCAACATTTCATAGGTTCCAAAGTTTTTGGCCTTACCCAATCTTCGTAAACGCTCTGGAATCTCAAACACGCCGCCCTCGCGATGACGACTCAGCATATCCGCTACCGTCGTGAAAGGGGTGTAGTTGATGCCTTTGTCCGAGATGGCGTAGCCCATCACACGACCAAACGAAACGCGCAAGGTGCTGTTTGCATCCGGAAACAAAGTCTTTTGCGTGTAATCGCGCAAAGCCCGCACATAGAGTGGTCGCAAGACAGCCATCTCACCATTGTAAGCCGCGGCGCGTGCATCGACCTCTTTCGCCTCTCTTTCAATCGCAATGGCCAAGCGAATCATAGGATCGTTTCGTATTTGATTGAGGCTCGCCTTTCTCACAAACTCCAGCGCGATATCTTGCTGAGAAAGAAGAGACCCGTCGTAGAGCCACTCGGTAACCGAGCTCCCCGCCGCATCGGCCCACTTTCTTAAAATGGGACCAAACTGGGGCTGATCTTGATCAGCCAGTCGATCCAGACGACCCAACTGATACTCGAGCTTTGCCCGATCTAAAATCGCATCATAATTCGCGTAAAAACTCTCGAGAGTTTTTGCCATCGCCTCTCGATCGGTTAAAGAAAAAGTGGCGCCCGGCGAAGTCTTTTTCACAATCGAACGAGCAGTGCCAATGAGCGCTGAAGAGAATAAATCTCTCGTGAATTCGCTAAAAAAACGATCCTTCACTCGAGTCTCCGTGCGTTGGGCTTGAAGAGCTTGTAAGCGCTCAATCACATTGCCGTACTTGACCCCCTTGGGATCAACTTCTCGAAGCCAAAGATTGATTTCACTTTCGATCTGAACCTTATCTCCAATCAGCCTCGATCGAATCATATTTGGATACGAGCCCTCGCGATACTGCATCGAGTTCGTCAACGAAAACATCGTTGGCTGAATTTTAATTCGCTCATCAGGCCGACCCGCGGTGGCCGACTCCATGACGGCAATTAAGCCCTTGAAGTGGTCTGAAATCCAAGGAAACAACCAATCAGCAGCTTCTTGCGCTTCATCAGCAGTGCTGAGACTATTTGTTCTGCCAGGATAACCTGTAACCAGCGCGATCTCACCCGCCTCCAGCGGCTTTTTTGCGATCTTCAGAAAGCTTTCAGGCTTATAGGGAATGTTGTCTTTCGAAAACGCTTCTGACTTGCCTTCTTTTGAGACGTAAGCACGCAAGAAAGCAAAGTCACCCGTTTGCCGTGGCCATCTCCAGTTATCTTCAAAACCTCCATAAAAGCCGATTTGCTTTTCAGGAACGTAAACAAGTCTGACGTCTCGGATTACGAACTTTCGGATTTCAAAAAATTGAGCCCCTTCAAAGAAACTCGAGATCTCACACTCCATATTTTGCTCTTTGACCTCGGCATCGCATCGGTCGCGAGCCTGCTTTTGGCGATCTTGAATCTTTTTAAATCGCTCAGTTGCATCAGGAGTCTCATCCACTCCCGCCAAAATTTGGTCCGTAATGTCTTTGAAGCTTCTCGTAATATATAAACGCGCCGTCGGAGAGGCCTGCGGCTCTTCTTCACGAGTTCGCGCTAGAAAACCCAATTTTCCAAGGTCCTGATCGGCCGTCGAGTTGTGAGCCACAAAATCTTCTACACAATGGTGATTGGTGATCACCAATCCATCACTCGAAACAAAAGAAGCCGAGCAGCTATGCTGGGGATTTCCCAATTGAATGACAGCATTCAAAGGCTCGATCAACGGATTCGATAAGTTTGCGGGATCGATCTCCAAACCGAGTTCTTGGAGGCGCTCCTTCTTTTTATCGATTTGGAAAGGAGGCCAAAGGCCTTCATCTAAAACCCTCGCCTCGATTAGCGACACCGAAAAAATACTCAGCACCAGAGCCCAACGGCCCATTCGAAAACTAGCAATCCATTTCATGAGATGACCCTTAACCCTTTCAAGCTAAGCGCTTAACACAAGTTTTTGGGCGAGAAAAGTTGAATCAATGATGGAGCCGGCGATTGCGAATTTCTTCTCGAAGCGCAAAAAATCTCTGCAGTGCCGATTCAAAGCGAGCGCTCCAAACCAAAGCGAGCGCTCCGAAAATTAATCCCAAGAGTCCCAAGATCGGCCATCGGGCCTCACCAGCGGGCAAAAGCAAAAAAGCCAAAAGGAGACCCAAGAGGGATAGAAAAACCCCCAATGCGTAGGCCATGAGTTTTTTTTGGTAAGTCTTCTTCCAAAACAAAATCTCTTGAGTCTCCTTCGACATATCTCAGGAAATAGCAAGTCTTAGGCCAGAGCTCGCGGGCTCAGAAACCATTTATAAGCAGGCTCAGCGGAGGCCGGAGTAAAAAAACCAACAGTTTTTAGTGAAAAGCCCAAACCTTGACGGACCGGTCGCATCGGTCTGGCAAGCGAGGGGCAAGTCGTTTAGTGACCCCAAGAATTCTCAGATTTGAGTCGATCGTAAATTCGTTGCTCCGAAAAGAGCTGCACGAGTTCTTTCGATAACTTGAAGTCTTTGGCATCGAGAGCCAATATTTCGAGTGCCTTTTCTAGCGGCACTGATCGTTTGTAGGGGCGATCCGTGGCGGTGAGGGCATCAAAGACATCCGCAACGGCCATGATTTGTGACTCCATCGGAATTTGGTCTCCTTTAAGACCGTGAGGATAGCCCGTTCCATCGAGGCGCTCATGGTGGCCAATCGCTATTTCTGGAATTCGTTGCAGCTCGCGGGTCCAAGGAATTTTTTCTAAAAACTTAAAGCTGTGAAGAACATGAGATTCGATTTGCTTTCGCTCCTCTAAAGACAGAGATCCCTTCTTCACCGACAGCCGCTCAAATTCGTTGGGCTTCAGAACCTGGACCGCACCAAAAGGCAGTTCGAACTCGGCCTCCATCCACTTCGCTAAATCATGCTTCAGTTCTTCCACTAAAACCGTCGGCTCATTAGCCTCTAGAATTTGCTTCCAGGCCCTTCGCCATTCTTCTGCCTGTTGCGGTTTCAACAGCTCCAGCAATTGCAAGCGATGCTCGATATCACGCAACTCATAATCAAAGAGCTTCTTTTGTTTTACTAAAATATCTTCGGGTACGCCGATTTTTCCAAAATCATGCAAAAGCGAAGCATATCTAATCTCCCTCAGCTCCTTTTGCCCAAATCGAAAGGACTTGAAAGCTGGCTGAGAGGAGTCACTCACCGCCTCGGCCAAACCCACTGTCAGAATAGCGACGCGCTCAGAGTGGCCCGAGGTGGTTGGATCTCGCGATTCAATGGCAGCGACTGACGCACGAATAAAGCCTTCAAACAAGTTTTCAATACTGCTGTAGAGAAGCGCGGTTTCGAGAGCAACGGCAATGTGGCTCGAAAGCGCCTTGGCTATGCCGACGTCCTCAGCACTAAAATCAGTGGATCTCTTTGAGTTAATCAACTGCACGACCCCAACCACTTCGCCATCAAGTTTTTTGAGAGGAATAGATAAGAGAGCTTTGGTTCGATAGCCTGTGCGCTCATCAAAACTTTTATTGAACTGAAATGGAGATGAGCTTTCGATCTGATACACATCTGAGAAATGAAGAAACTCGCCAGTGATCACGGTATGACCGACGATGCTTTTTGAATCAATCGGCAGAGCGATTTCTTTCCACTCCACAGACACAGACTCGTTTTGAACATGCTTAAATCTCAGAATCTTCTGCGGACTGTCGACAATGAACAGACTCGCCCCTTCGGCCTGAGCTAATTTACGAAGCCGCGAAAGCACTTTCTCGCACAGCCTGCCCAGATGACGTTCTGCGGTCAGCTCAAGAGCACTCTCGAGAACGTCAAACGCTTGCGCTCTCTCGCGCTCCAAGCGAAATCCCAATTGAATATTGGAGTGCTTTAGATCAAGAATCATTCGGCTCTGCTGGAGAGCCCAGTTCAAATCTTCTTGAGAATTCGGATTCGACACAAATCCTATGATGTAATCGGGCCAAGAATGATTTTTCCAGTACTCTGACTGAACAGCAAAGCAAAGCACGTCCGACAGCTTTCCAATGACTTGCGCTTGTTTGGGCGGCAGAGGCTCATGCAAAAGTAAAATGCGACCACCCACCTCATTCGCTCTCTCGTTGAGGTCATCGATCAAGCGATCAAATTCATTTTGATAAAAAAGGCGAAGCTCTCCCACTCCCTTAGAATACCGGGGCTTCGCCTGAAGAATAAGGCCCTCTCCGATTTCATTCGATAAAACTTTGGACAGCTCAAAATAAAATACCTTCATGCTGCGAGTTGTCGTTTAAATTTGCAAAAAAATTAGAAAGTTAGCGAGCTGCACGATAAGCTGAGACATGAGCTCAACGGATTTGATTTTAAGATTTTGGGGTGTCAGAGGCAGTATCGCAGCAAATCCGTCGAAAATCGGAAACCACACCAGCTGCGTCGAGTTAACTTTGAGCCCTGAGCACTCTTTATTTTTTGATGCGGGCACCGGAATCCGAGCG
>JBILFF010000042.1:0-17044 GCA_044351695.1 Bdellovibrionota bacterium | reverse complement strand
CTGAACTCGTAAAACAGGTAATTGCAGCGCTAAAAAACGATCTCGATCTCGCTGTGCAAGCCTCTTCGGCAGCTCGCGAAGCCGCTACCGATGCACAGGCCAAAGCAGAACACAAATATGATACCCGTGGGCTTGAACAGTCTTATCTTGCCGATGGACAGAGTCGTCGAGCAAGTGAGCTGATCGAAAGCATCGCCCTGCTCGAATCGATGCCTATTCAATCTTATCGATCTCATGAACCCATCGGTATATCGGCAGTCGTTGAGCTCGAAAGCGAGGAGGGTGAAATTCAGAGATTTTTTTTGATCCCTCGAAAAGGCGGAATCAAAGTTAAATGGAAGCGTCTTGATTGCATCACTCTCTCGATCGACAGCCCCCTGGGTGAACGCCTGTTAAGTAAAAGTCTGGGCGACTCTATCGAAGTGAAAGTTAAAGCAAAGACCACCATCTACACCATTGTTTCTCTGGAGTGAGGATTCTTTGAAGTTTCTTGTGCGAGATTAGAAGTGCTTCTCCTATTTCACGTTAGAATGCTATTCTTTGTTTTGAGCTACAAAGTTTTGAGGTGGAACATGATGTTACTTTTTGAATATTTGAAAAAGTTTTTTATCCACAAAAAGGCTCAGATCCCACTCGCAGAAGACGAGCTGCGACAGCTCAACAAACGACTCGAATACATTCTTGAGGGAGCCGGCTTAGGAGCTTGGGATTGGTGGCTCGAAACGAACAAAGTCACTTTTGACCGACGCTGGTGCGAAATGCTCGGATTGAGACCAGAGGATACTCCTCAAGAGCTTTCAACCTGGGATTCTCGCGTTCATCCAGACGATAAAGCCAAAGCCTATGCTGATATTAAGACCTATTTAGATGGCTTAACGCCCTACTATGAAAATATTCATAGGATCCGACATGCCCAAGGACATTGGGTCTGGATTCTAGATCGAGGTCGAATTAGTGAATACGACTCTCACGGAAAGCCCATTCGATTTACGGGCACGCACTTTGATGTCACTGAATTCAAAGAGCAGCAGCTTCTTTTAGAGAGCATTCAAAGTGTTGCCAATATCGGTGGATGGGAGCTCGATAAACAGACGGGTCAAACTCGATGGACCTCTCAAACCTATAAAATTCACGACATCCCTCAAGGAACTCCCACCAATCAAATCATGGGATTAGACTTTTATGCACCTCATGAAATCGAACGAATCAGCCTATGCGTAAATGAATGTCTTGAGGGTAAATCTTTTAATGAGGTTTTTGAATTTATCGACGCAAAAGCTGTGCATAAAAAAGTGGGTGTAGCGGGTGAACCCATCTTTGATGCCGATGGGGTTATCCGAAAAATTCGCGGGACTTTTCAAGACCTGACTCAGTTCACTGAACTCCAAGATCAAAACCGCTTTGTCTTGGATTCTTTAGGAGTTGGAATTTGGAAATACAACCCTTCAAGTAAGGAGCTGAATTGGGATCAATCCATGTACAGACTCTACGGCTTGGATTCTCGCGATTTTAGTGGTCACTACGATGCTTGGGTCAAGTCTCTCAGTCCTGAGAATAGAATGAAAACCATTGAGGAGCTCAATGCAGCTCTTCGCGGAGATCGGCCTTTTGATACGACATTTGAAATCACCACTCCCAATGGCGTTCGAAAGGATATTCGAGGCAAAGGGTATGTGGTGCGTGACGATGATCAAAAACCGCTCATGATGTTTGGCCTCAACTGGGATGTCACAGCAGAGGTTCAGCTGCATCAGGCGCTGGATCTAGAGCGAGCCAAATCGCTTCATTCGGCAAAATTGGCTTCATTGGGAGAAATGTCGGCGGGCATCGCACACGAAATTAATAATCCTCTCGCCATCATCTCTGCAAATATCTCGCTGCTCCAAAAATTTAAAGCGGACGAGGCGAAGTTTGAATCAAAACTTGTTGCGATTCAAAAATCAACGCAGCGTATCGAAAAGATTGTAAAAGCTTTGCGAAAATTTTCACGCACCTCAGATCGATCCACTCTTAAAATGGAGAGACTTTTGGACATCGTTCAAGAATCCATTTCGTTGGTGGAGAGCCGAGCAACACATCTCGCTGTCAACATCCGCTTGGAAGTCGATGAAAGTCTCATGATTGAGTGTGATTATCTCGAAATTGAGCAAGTTCTGATTAATCTTCTAAACAATGCCATCGATGCAGTGAAGTCGCTTGAGACTCGGTGGGTGCTGATTCGCGCCTCTTCTGAGCTGAACGATATCGTCCTCCACGTCATGGATTCAGGCAGCGGGATTTCCCCCGATATTGAAGAAAAACTCTTTCAGCCCTTTTTTACGACGAAACAAGTAGGAGAGGGCACGGGCCTAGGACTCTCCATTTCCAAAGGGATTCTTGATCAGCATGGGGCAGAAATTTCACTCAACCGCAGCTTCTCAAACACTTGCTTTGAGATTCGCTTTCCTAGACTTCCCGCCCGAGCGAAAGGAGTAGCCCATGATGCCTCTTAATGTTTTTTATCTAGATGACGAGCCGGATCTTTTAGAGTCGTTTAAGGATTCTTTTGAAACCGACAGCGTTAAAGTGACGACTTTTCAGCGGCCAGAGGACTGCTTGAGTGCCATTCAAAAAAAGTCTCCCGATTTGCTTTTTTTAGATTTTCGACTTCCTGGATCAACAGGGGATGAGCTTGCTCGTGAGATCAGCGATGCGATTCCTAAAGTTCTGGTCACCGGAGATCTCAGCGTTGAAACAAAGTCCCATTTTGTAGCCATAGTTCACAAACCTTTTAACCACGGCTTGGTAGAGTCAATCATCGACCGTTACCTGAGAGAGTGCTAAAAGGAAGCCCAAGCAGCTCCCCTATGGGTTCTTTTACGGTCCAAACAGCGACCACTGCCCCCCCCCTCAAACATGAATGACTGCCCGCTCTGTTTCCGACAATTTTGGATAAATAGACACTGAGGGGGCAGCAGGCCAGCCCACAACAGCGTAAAAGCCTTGTCCCATGTGAATGAGACTTGCATCTAAAGTAGGTGGCGTCATTTATGAGGCAATCACTGATTCTCGTGCTGAGTTTGGGCTTTGTGGGATGGAGTCACTCCGTCTTATCCAATCCTTCACGTGAATTCTGTTCGGGTTTTCTTTCAAGTTTTAGCCCCGAGCTGAGAGAGGCTCAACAGCTTCTACACGAGCTCAAGTCACTC
The DNA here is from genome assembly GCA_044351695.1 of Bdellovibrionota bacterium. GTDB lineage: Bacteria > Bdellovibrionota > UBA2394 > UBA2394 > UBA2394 > JBILFF01. The sequence goes on along the minus strand of JBILFF010000042.1, from coordinate 13,856 downwards.
AATGACTTCTCCAGATTGCAGCTGGGTCGAGAAGCCTCTCAGGATGAGATTCAAATCGCCTTTAGAAATCTCGCTCGCCAGTATCATCCAGACCGGGTTGCTCATCGGCAAAACTCTAAACTGACTCAGCTCTACAATGATATCTTTAAACTGATCCATGAAAGTTATGAGAGGTTAATCGCAGGCAAAGGACGAAGCTTTGGCGCAGAGGCCGTCTCTGAAACTCGTTCAAAGAAAAATTTCGATACCAAGAAGATCGCCGCCCAAAAAGAAAAAATAAGAGCGGAGTTTCTAGAGATTTTTAATGTTTGGAGTAAGGACGGCTTTGGAGACTCGCTCATCGAGGCGATTCTTCAGTTTTTTCGCACAGAAGTCAGTCGAAACGCTTCGGATCAGCGGCTCCTTCATCTCGCTCGGCGGCAAATGCTTGAGGAGACTATTCCTTTTCTGATTAGGAATGCAAAAACTTTCAACGAACTCTACGTGATTCACAAGCTCTTAACTAGCTTAGATTCACTTACAGATTTTTTACCTGCAACTCAGCTCGCTTTCTGGAAATCAAGTTTGTGGAAGAAATCACTCCAAACGGAGCCAGATCGATCATCCAATTTTATAAGTGCGATGTCTCTACAAGGCAGGGGAATTGGCGAGATGGATTTTTCAGGTCTCCTATTTTCAGATATCGAGTCTATGCTTCAGCGATTTTCTGCCGTTTCAGGTAAACCAAAATCCGATATTGCCTGGGATGCTGTTGAGAAACTCGCCCACAGGCGAGATCTTGATCCCGTCTGGCGTCTTGAGACATCTTTCTATCTTATCGATTTCGCACTCGAAGAACCCAGTCTTCATCGGCTTGAAGCCGTGAGGGCTTTGATTCTTAAACATCCTCAAAAAACCAGGATGCATCAAACGCTCATGGAGCGATTGAATCGTAAGGTCCGAAATAATGATGAGCTTCGATCTAAGCTCAGTCAGGTCTTTGATACTGGATTTTTGATGAAACATCGGTTTGAGATATCGAGCTTAAGTCACCTGATTAGCTTGGTGAGGGGTTCGCCGATGCAGCGAAAGATTGAGGAACGAAGCCTTGAAGAGGACCTCCAGTCTGATTCCTCAGAGCTTTTATTGAAAAAGGGCACTGACGGCCCCTTTCAGATGCGATTCGGAGATATCGTGATTACCATCCCGATCGATGAAGTGCGGCGAGTGACTCAGATGTCGCTCTCTCAAGCTCAAATTTATTTGAATAAAAAATATGGCATCAAGGTTCTTGAAATCAAACGCTATGGAATCGGAGTCTCCACACCTCAAGAGCTGCTCTTTTATCACGACAAGATGGCCAGAGAGGATATGGAGGCTGTCTTTCTGCCCGCAGGGCTAGAGAATCACCCGATGGCGACTTATCGAGACCATCCCGTCATCGCCGTTCGAAGCGATAGCCTGGAGTCGTTACCCCATGAGTTTGTTCACTTTCTCACCTATTCAGCGGTGGAGGCTGCGGCAAAGGAGCGAGGCATCCCCCACCCAATGACAGAGACCTTAAATCGTCTGAATGCACTGCATGAGATCCGAATACAAAGATCTTCCTCATTATGGTCTGCTTGGGATCAGGTCAAAGCCTATGGGCAGTTTAAAGCTGAAGATATTCAGCTATTTAAAGAAATTCTGATTGGAGAGGCGCAGTGGGCTTTTCAACGTTTGAGGGATGAACAATTGTCTGACCGCGCTCATCTGGCGGCTGCGATTGATCAGCCCGCGCTGAGAGCTCGTCGGCTTCGGCACTACTCACTGGAGCTGGAACGATTCAATGAAACTCTGCAAACAATTGAATGGGATGCGCTCAAGCGAATGATGAAACATCACGACTATCTTGAACAATCTGAAGCACAAGCCCTTTTTGATCTCCTGTTAGAAATGGCTAAACTGCGAAAAACTGTTCGAGAAAAGCTTGATGACCCGCTCTACGAGGGACCTCAGGAGTTACTTCACAAGACAAACACTAAATCCGAATCAAAACACCTTCCTTCAAGACATCCCTGACGAGCTCTCGGTCGCTTCGAATGCACTCCATCTCAAAAACTCGATTTCTGGCTGAAATTTTGGACCAGATTCTGGGGGACCCTCAAGAAATCGATGACTGAAATTTTTTCACAGCGCCAACTTCACGGAGAAGGCGGCTGAATTTCGGCAGCTTTTGGCAGGAGCTTTTCGCAAGCCTTTGTCGCGCTTGGATCGACCGGTCTCATTGCATGAATTGCCGAAGCCAAAAATTGAACATAGTCGTCGACCGAATAAGGTTTGCCCGTAAAAGCCTCAACCGAAAGTGGAAAGCGGTGCTCAAAACCCTTTCGATAATATCCCTCGATCAGATTCTTCGCCATGCTCGGCTGGCCCAAGAAAGTGGCGCGACCTGTTTCTTTTAAAAGACGTTCGCGCATTTCTTCGACCGAAATATAAGCTGCTATCGAGGCTTGAGAATATCCGATGTATCGAATATCGCCCGCGCGAAAGTGTGGTCCGTTCAAAGGACCTCGACCAGTGGAGTCAACGCCATGGCCTTCGGTTCCTTTTACGCCGGTTCCTCTAGCGATCACCTCACCCCAAAGCTGAATGGCTCGGTCGGTCCAGGTTTGCGCAGAATTTTCGTAATCAAAATCCCAGAGCTTCAACTCAAAAAGAGCTCGCGCCAAGATAATTCTAAAAGTTAAGAACTCTTGAATCTTTACGTTCCGCATATAATCATCGACTTCTTTTTCGGTCGGGCGCTTACCTTCGCGAGTTTGCGCTGTTGCCAAAACGAAATCCCGGTCTAAGAAAAAATGCTCCTGAAGGATAGAATGAATCTCGACGTATCCGTAGGCATGCGGAAATCCAAATGGGTTTTCTTCATAGGTAAAATGAAGCGCGTGTCCACCTTCATGAAAGGCAACCCGAACCGAATCCATGGCGTCCGAGAAAAAGTTTTGAACAATAAAAATATTTGCAGGCGTCCACATCTCAGAGGCGCTTGAATCTGGAAGCTGCATATTTAGTGTACTCACGTCCAAGCCCACAGCTTTTGGCGTACGTCCATTCACTCCGTTCATATATCCATGAGTGTATTTATTGGGACGTGGAAAGTTATCTCGGTAAATATGATCTGCGTCTCCTTGTTTAAATCCCTCGCCTAAGACAGTTTTTGTCCAAAGCTCATCAATTTTTTCAACGGGATAGTAAACACCAAATCCATCGGCGTCAGGCGAAAGCAACTCCACATGACTCTCGCGCAAATCCCCTCGCTTCATCGTTCCGTCTGAATCTGCCAAGTTTGCGAGAAGTTCTTCAAGCAAAGCATCGGTCGACTGAAGAGCCTCTTCTAAAAATTTGACTCGTCCGGCGACAGTATTAAATCGAGCTTCATAGGGCTCGGCCTGAACAGCGACTTGATACTCAGCCCAGCTTTTATATCCTTTTGATTTTGCAAGAATCGAGTTGATCACGGCAGCACGATTCATTTCTGGGCCAACTTTTTGTGCGATATCTCGACTAAGACCAGCCTGACCCCGCGCTCGCTGAGCCTCTACTAGCTCGCCCGCTCGCTGAATCGAAATTTTATGCGCCAAATAATCGGCTCGAATCTTTGAAATTTGCTCGGCGACATCGCCCATGTTTGATCCAAATGGCGATTCATTTGCAGCGGCATCCACTTTTATACCCAACTCATTTTTCTCTCGTAAGAGAGGAAGTTGATTTTCGCTAAACGACGCAATTTCGATATTCTTCCAAGATCGCCGCGCTTCGTCTGCTAAAAATCCAGTCAGGCCTTCGCTTAGACGCGCCCACTCTTTCACCTTGGCCTTGAACGAATCGCTGTTTCCGATCGCATCAAGGGCATCGGCACTTTCTTGTTTAACGGCTTCCCACGATTTTTTTTCGCTTTCGTCATTATACAGTGCGCGATCCAATGCAATGCTATGCCAGCTCGATTTAAAAACGAGTTCATGCATCTGACGCTCAATGGGACGAATTTCTTTTAGATAATAATTTGCCATGGCCTGCTGGGCTGCAGAGGCCTCGGCCATTTTAGCGATTACAAGTTCGCTATCGGGAAATCCTCCCTCGAGAATCACGAGCATTTTTGCGCGCTCGGCTTTTCGATACTCCTCTGGATCAGGCACCTGTGCGCGCAAATTTAAATGCGGCAAAAAAGCCAAACTCACAGCAAACACGATAATAGAAACGGAATTAAATCCCATACGCCTTGTCCTCCAACGCGAGAAGTTAGACAAGAGACGAACTAAGTCAAGAATCTCTGAATAGGCGGGCGCGATTTAACAATTAAATTAAGTATGCGTCCTCTATTCCTAGCTTTTGAAGCTCTTCGATGGTTTTTTCAAAATAATCAATGCACGGACCGGACATGCCTTTTGCGCGGGCCATGCGCTCGATAGGATCTTCAGCACTACTTCTGCTCATGTAGAGGCTGACTTGATCGCGCCATGCTCAGCCTAATTTGCTTTTCGACTGATTTTGGGAAAATTTTTTAGAATCAGTTTTCTTGAAAAATCTCTTCAATAAAGAACTGGGTTTTGGGCGGAATTCTAGACTTCGGATAAAAGCCTTCGATAATTTTAAAAACTTCTTTATGAGATTTTAGTTTGAGATGGCGAATGAGGAATATGACGTCGTCTCGATCTGAAGTGTCCCAACGGGCGCTGATCGATTTCATGGCGAGCATATAGTCTGCGGGGGGAGTCCAAATCACCAAGTGGCTCCATTGCCATAAGATTATTTTTTTAATTTTCGGACTTAGAAAGCCTTTCACTGCATCGTTGATCCAATCTTTAGAAAGCGAAAAATCTTTTGCCACTTCAGCGGCGGCTAGACGAACCTCTTTCGTTGGCTCAAAAACTGCGTCGACATCTTTGGTAGACGCTCGCGCATTAAATGCGAGACACATGGCGGCACCTCCCACGATACCTATTTCTGCCCTCACGTCCTTCTCCGATAGTTTTGAGTTTAATGCTTCCAAATATTTTTTTATTTCTGAAGATTCCATCAAACTCTCCCCAAGAAGTTTTCGAGAACGAATATGTTTTTTGACTTGAAATAAATAGGTGATTCTAAAATCGCGCTCGCCTTTAGAGCTTCGGATTCAGCGACAAACCACGGGCGGTCTAGGCGAGGTGCTTCAACTGCCCATGGCGGCAATGGCCACTCAAGTTCCCAACAAAGCTGAAGCACGATGGCAGCCAAAAGTGCAGACAGTTTTGGATCAAGAGATCGCACTGGAGGCAGAGTGATGAGTCGATAATCTTTTGAGCGCCTGACTTCATCTACAAAATTCATGAAATGAATCTTCCAAGAATCAAAATTCTGCTGGCTTACCAGAAAAGAAATCACCGAGGTCGAAAACTCAGACTGGATCGACGATTGCTGTGGATAGCGAATAATTTCTAAATTCAGGCCCTCAGCCGCGCTTAATCTTTTTAGGGTCTGTAAGGTTGGATTTAACTTCCCCTCTTTCAGCAATCGAAGGGTCGTACGAGATATCCCGGCAGTGCGGGCTAAGGCTCGCTCAGAAGCTGCCAATTTATCATTTAAACCACTGAAATTCATGGGACATTATAATGTACCACATTTCAAATTGAGGGCAAGACCCCAAGAGCTAAAGACGCCTACTTGTATTTTTTCTGTGCTATTCATTTGGCTCAAGCACTACTTCTGCTCATGTAGAGGCTGACTCACGTTCGTGCCAAGCTGATGGTGGTGCGCTCAACCCACCGATCTCAATGCACTGAGTATAGACAATAGCCTCTTTTGCTTCGCAAAGTGTTTGTCCTTCCTGGCACATAGGTAACAGAAACCACCGGACACATAGGTAACACTTTTTAACAATAGAGGCATAGGAGGGGTCTTATGCCGTGGAAGGAGTGTTCTGTTGTGGACGAGAGACTATAGTTTGTAGGGCGATTGTTGGCTGGAGAGAAAATGACAGAGCCCTGTCGAGAGTTTGGGATCTCGAGAAAGACGGGCTACAAGATCTTCAATCGGTATGAACAGACTGGAGTGCTGGGTCTAACAGATCGAAAACGCGAGCCTCGAAGATTTGCTCATCAATTGCCGTAGCAGGTCGAGCGATTCATCCTAGGGATCAAGAAAGAATTTCAAAGTTGGGGAGCTCCAAAGATTCGAGAAAAACTGAAGCGTAAATATCCGTCGATTCCTCTCCCTGCTCAAAGCACGATTCACCGCATTCTCGATCGCCATGGTTTTGTAAAACGTCACAAGAAGCGAAGATACAAAGCGGAAGGTACGCCCCTGCAACATATCACGGCACCCAATGATCTGTGATGCGCCGATTACAAAGGGGAATTCATGCTGCAGAATCACCAGTATTGTTATCCAATGACCATTACCGATTATCACTCTCGATTTTTACTCAGTTGCGAGGGCTTAGAGTCGAATCGGCAAGATCGGATTCTAAGAAATTTGAACCACTCGAAAACCCCTTCGGGCCCAAAGTGGTAAACTCAAAGGTGTAACCTATGGTTCCAGAATAAAGTGTTACCCATGTGGCCGGTATGTACCAAAATGGCGGGGCCGATGGGACTCGAACCCACGACCTCCTGCGTGACAGGCAGGCGTTCTAACCAACTGAACTACGACCCCGTTTTGTCAAAAAATCAAATCACCAACTCTTCTGCCCACTCTTCATAGGCTCGGGGGGTTGGTTAGAAAGCTCTCGCGTTCTCTGTCTTGTCGCTCGCTTCCAGCGAGACAACTGAACTACGACCCCGTTTTGTCAAAGTCCTAAAACTAGGGGCGTCGGCGATCTTGGTCAATAGTCTTCCGAAGCTTTTTGAGCTCGACCTTGCTCGGCCAAGCCGGCCTCACTGAACCCTCAGACTCCGATAAAACTCCCGCACCTGAAGATCGGCAATAAACGCCTTAGGGCTCCATCTTTGCACCGATAACGCCTCCGGGCTCTTCACCCGGCTTAGTGCCACATAGGCCTGTCCAGGCTCCCAAAGACCAAACAAATCCACATGAGCTCGATCCATCGTCGCTCCCTGAACCTTATGAATCGTTGAAGCATAAGCCAAAGAAACCGGAAAGTTTGAGGCCACAGCCACCTCTTCGCCGTCCGCATTCAAATAACTAAATGAGAACTTCTCTAACTCAAAAATACGATTTCTCGTCTCTACAATCAGCTGATCGTCCTGGATATCAACCACCTTTGCCAAGGTACCATTCACAAACCTCTGCTTTGGGTCGTTAACTCGGATCATCACCAACGCACCTACCTTAAGACACAAAATCGCGGGCACCGGCGCCTCGCGGGCAAGAATTTCTATAAATTTTTCTGCGCCTGAGTAGCGCGTGGGAATCTCGACCACCTTACCCCTTAGTTCCTGCAAGCGCTGACGATTAAACAGCTCCGTTTGATCTCGCTTCGGAAACACATGAGGCGTTTCATCCTCCGCTTCACGCACGCGATCGGCCAAAAAATCCTCAAGTTCCTCATCCATTTCCGCCCATCTCGCTTTTTCTAGAATTCGAGCGAAGTCTTGATCCTGCGTTCTTTGAACTTCTTCGAGCTGATACGATTGAAAATTCGATCTCAGCCAAGCCTCTCCCTGAAATGCCCAGCGACGCGGTCCGCTCCGAACGACGGGCGGGAGCTGAGCAAAATCACCCACTGCAATCACACGCAAGCCCCCCCAGGGCTTGAGCGGATCCAAATGCATGCGAGCGATGGTCTCGGCACAATCTAAAGTTTCGGCCGAGAGCATCGAGATTTCATCGACAATCATGCTGCCACATTTACGTAATCGTCGGCGAAGTTTCTTGTCGTCTCGCGCTTTCTCTAAAACCGCCTCCGCCCCCCCTTGCATGATTCCGAGCCCAAAAAAACTATGAAAAGTTCGCCCGCCTACCAAAATCGCCGCCGCACCAGTGCTTGCAAGAACAGGAATTTTTTCGCTCTGAGCTTGAATAAACTTTGAAATGAGAAAACTTTTTCCTGTACCGGGCCCACCCGTTAAAAAAACATTCGACCAGCTCTCTAAGCCACCCAAAGCTTTTCTTTGTGACTCGCTCCACTGAATATCGGGGCTCAACTTTGAAGTTCGGTTTCGCAACGCTAAAGTCATGCGGAACCAAGCTTGTAAGTCTTACGCAAAAACTCAAGAGCGAATCGGCTCCCAAAGCCAGTAAACTCCGTGTCGGTGGGACCATAGCCCCCCTTATTTTCGGCAGCGGCTAGATCAATATGCACCCAATCGATACCCTCTCCGACGAACTTCTTTAAAAAGATTGCCGCCAAAATATGATCGATGCCTGCTGATTTTGAACACTGAATCGTATCTGCAATCTCACTCTCTAAAAACTTAGCGTAGTCCTTGGGCATCGGAAATACCCACACCCGCTCGCCCGAATCTCGTCCCGCATTCAGCACTCGATCTCCGAGCCTATCCTCAGAAACAAAAGCTGCCGCATAAGCGGTTCCGATCGCGCGCACAGCTGATCCTGTGAGCGTTGCAAAATCCATGATGAGCTCAGGCTTTTCTTGTGAGGCCAAACAAAGGGTATCAGCCAAAACCATTCGCCCCTCAGCATCTGTATGAATGATCTCAATGCTGATTCCATTGAGCGCTGTCACCACCTCATCGGCTTTGTAGGCTCGCGGTGAAATATGGTTCTCAGTGACGGCTAGAAAAGCTTTTATCTTGAGAGGCCATTGCATTCGCTTGGCCAAAACAATCGACGCGAGCGCCACTGCTGAGCCCTGCATATCGCCCTTCATTGTAGCCATCATGCCGTTCGTCTTGACGTCGTAGCCACCCGTATCAAAGCAAAGCCCTTTGCCCACGAACACTATCGGTTTTTTATTCTTCGCCCCGCGACCTGAGTACTCGATCTCCCAAATTCCACCTTTTGACTCAGGATCTCCGCGGTCAACGGCGGTGAAAGCTCCCGCCCCCATCTTTTTGAGCTGCGCTGCCGAGTGGAATTTACAAACGAGTCCCTCTGCCTTACAGAGCTCTTGAATGCGCCTGCCGTAAGACTCTGAATTCAACTCATTCGGTGGAGTAAAACCAAGCTCGCGCACGAGATTGGTTCCAAAAATCTCTTGAGAGCCGCGCTCAAAAGCCGTTCGCACCGCGGCGCTCGAAACCAGATGCACTCGCTTAAGTTTAAAAATTTTTCGCTCACTTTGTTTTTTGCCATAAAGGGGCATAGCAAATGTTCTTGCTCCGAGTGCGAGCGACAAACAATAGGCCACGAGCTTTTCCCAAGATTTTTCAAAGCCTAAAAAGCAAATCTCTTCATGATGAATTTTCAGCGAAGCCTTCAAATGATCGCGCGCCCATTGCTGAAGCTCAAAAGCACCCATCGACTTGGGCAAAACAAAAATCGCCACATCTGACTGCAGCTTGGTGTCGGCGGTTCGAATCAATAACGCCCCCTCCTTAGGCTCCTCCACCTGAAGATCGAGGAGTTTTTGAACCCGCTCTGCCACTTCAACAGATGCTTTTTTGAGATTCAGCGAAAGGCGCTTCAGTTTTGATTTTTCGCAAAGAATCACAGTCAGCGAAGGCCACGGCATGCTAGGAATCTCTGAGCCAGTCTCGATCGAAAGGGCGGCGTTGGGAGCGGACTTCTTTTTAGCGGATTTTTCTTTGGTCATCATCAAAATCTACTCGACCTAAGCTTTTGAAACCAAGCATAAAGGCGAGGTATGACGAACGAGCTTCTTGCCATCGGTAATGCCCTTTTAGATTTCCAAATTCGAGTTCCGGATCATGTTTTAGGCGAGTTATCGGTTGCCAAGGGCTCGATGACTTTGGTCGAAGCGGATTACCAACTAAAGATTTTTAGTGAGCTTCATCAAAGATTTAGTCGCGAGCATTTTGAAGTGAATTCAGGAGGCTCGGCAGCCAACACCGTAGCAGGTTTTGCCAACCTTGGAGGCCGAGCTTTTTTTGTGGGCAAGCTAGGCTCAGATAAAAACGCTCTGGAGTACGAAAAAGATCTTCAGCACATCAAAGTGGGCTTTACGAATCGAGCTCATCCTGAATTGCGCACGGGCAGCTGCCTCGCGCTCATTACACCCGACGCTGAGCGCACTATGCTTACTCATTTAGGGGCAGCGATCGACTTAAGTACTCGAGACCTGAGCATGGACACGATTAAAAGCTCGCAGATCATTTACCTCGAAGGCTATCTTTGGGACTCTCGCAGCGCCAAAGAAGCCTGCGAAGAGGCTGCCGTCGCGGCTCGCTCAAATGGATCTCAAGTGGCCATGACCTTTAGCGATTCGTTTTGTGTGAATCGGCACAAAGATGAATTTCTGAAAATGATGCGCACGAGTATCGATATTCTTTTTTGTAATGCGAGCGAAGCCATGGCCGCCACTGGCGAGCCCACGGCTGAAAAAGCATTTCTTGCTCTCTCGACTCAATGCCCTACTCTTGCTGTTTCTAATGGAGCTCATGGCGCTCTTTTGAGTGAAGGCTTTGGTAAGAACCGAATCGAAATTCCCACCTGGGATGTGACCGTAAAAGATAAGCTCGGTGCAGGAGATCTGTTTGCTTCGGGCGTCTTGTTTGGAATCGCTCGTAAGAAAAACTTAAGAGAAGCTGGCTATCTGGGATGCTACGCTGCGACTAAAATTATTCAGCAAATGGGAGCGCGCCTCAAAGAGGATCTTTCTGCTCAAGTGGATGCAGCCTGTGCGGGACCAAAGCCTGCACAGGTCGCAAGCGCCTAAAGTTTAAAGGCGCCCGGTACTTCCAAAACCTCCGGAGCCTCGAAGGCTTTCTGCGACCTCTTGGACTTCTTCGATCTGGGCCTGAACGGATTGAGCAATCACGCCCTGAGCCACTCGCTCCCCTTTTTTGAGCACAACCGGCTCTGACGATAGGGTGGAGAGAATCACTTTGATTTCTCCACGATAATCCGAATCCACCGTGCCAACGCCATTCACCAAAAAGACTCCATGCTTTGCTGCAAGGCCCGACCGGCAGCGCACCTGAAGCTCCCACCCCGGCTCGAGTTCACAAGTAAGACCTGTCGGAACCAAAACCACCTTACCGGCCTGCAGCGTCACATCCTCTGTCGAGTGAAAATCAAATCCAGCCGCACCTTCAGACTGATATCTTGGAAGCACTGCCTCTTCATTAAGCCTTTTAAAACAAATTTTTGTTCTCATTTAAAATCTCTATCCATCACTGTTTTGCGCCCATCATTTCGAGCTTCGACAATAGCCTGATCACAGAGGTAACGCACCCGCGCGGTCAAAGCATCCATGACCGAGGCCGAAGTATTCATTCCCGAGCGATCCGCAATGTATTTTTTTACCTTAGAAACCACAACGAGGATTTCATCATCAACACTGGATGCGCTGGTTGAAGGCGCGGCGGTCGATGAGCTTGGAACTATAATTCGCTTTCTCTCCATCGAATCTCCTTGCCCCGGCTCTGCGGGACCAGTCTCTGCCACTCTCGGTGCGCGCTTTTCTATAGCCGACGCACTATCTCCCCGATGTCGCTCTACCGGAATGTGCCGATCCCAGCATTCGAGATCGCAAAAAATATAATCGGTTTTTTTTTGACGACAGGTCGATACCGAGCACACATAGTAAACGGAGTTGAGCAGAATATCTTTTTTACAGGAGCTACACTTTCGCCAGGTTTGGGCCTGAGACATATGCTGGAGTCAATCAGAAGCCCACTCTTACCGACAAGTCAAAAAGTAAACTCTCTCTAAGCATCTCGGCGGCCCTGTTTATCCCGCCCTTCCCTTTAAAAGTTGAAGGGGTTTTAGAATCCGCCCTCAGAGTTTGATTTCTATCTGGTCAGCTCGCGAGTGAATTCGCCAAAAAATGATGACGCCTCCTTGATTGAGCGAGAGAATGATGTGCAAAGAGACAAAAAAATGATCACCGATGGCAAAAAATCTCAGCTCGAGCAGTGGATGGATCGCTTAGGCATTCGAGAGAGCGATCTCGATGAAAAATTTATTCGAAGCTCAGGAGCTGGGGGGCAAAATGTGAATAAGGTGAATACCTGCGTGTATCTAAAACACCGCCCCTCTGGAACTGAAGTGAAGTGTCAAAAAACCCGATCTCAAATGGATAACCGTTTTTTTGCCCGTCGCATCCTCTGCGAGAAAATCGAGGCCCAGATTTTGGGAGCTCAGAGCGCCGAACGGCAAAGAATTGAAAAGCTGAGACGGCAAAAACGAAAGCGATCCAAGCGAGCCAAAGAAAAAATGCTCTCTCATAAAAAGCAGCACTCTATCAAAAAATCTTCAAGACGAATGACTAAAGAAAATTTATCAGGCGATTAAATTAGAGTTCAGGCCAAAAACCTTGTTGCCAAGTGGATTCTGCAATCTCTGCCTGCCCCCAATCCGACGGATGAAAGCAATCAACACTCAAGAGTTTCAGGGGGCGTTGCCGACTTCCCTTGAATCGATTGATTTTTACCTCTGCTTGAGGATGCCTCCAGCTTAATCGATCAGAGACAGACTCTATCGCATTCCAGTAAGCCTCAAGCATTTCTTGAGCTGCTTGATAACCCGCTTGGTTTTCAGGACGAAAAATCAATTTATGGCGCCCAAAAAGATTCCGTCGCATCTGACCGCAGCGCACCGCATAACCAGGAAGCTGTACCGCCTTCTGATCCATACTCTGATCAAAGATCTCAAAAATTCGGGGCGGGCCTGACAGAAGCACTTTTGCTCGCGGACTGAGGCGCAGCACCTCCTCTAAGGCCTGCTCAATATGCATCGCCAAAAGCTCGGGGTCGATAAACTCCTCCACACGATCAGCCAGCAAATCATTGTTTCCAATCAACATCACGACGTATTCAAAACCTTCGGGAAGACTCTCAGCAATGGGCCTCATCGCCTCAACTTGTTGATTGAGCTCTGTCGACCTTGCCCCGGAGCGCGCGAAATTCCACGCTTTGAATCCAGGAACATGAGCGGATAGACGCTCTGCGTGAGATAAAACGAGGCCCGATGAGTTTTGACCTGTTGCCCAGGAATAGTCGCGATGCCCGTAGCGCCTTCGAAAAGCATCTAATCGAAGCTCATCATCCATCGTGGCAATCTTTAGCATCTCAAAATACTCTTTTGCAGGCAGACCCGCCTCTAGCGAATAGGCTGACAAAAGCGCTTCCGTCATGCTGTCGCCAAAAGCCGCCATGGATCGCGGAAGCTCCGCTGACATCATCAAATAGAATGAAAGGAAAATAGTCCCCACAGAACCCCCTTCTCTCTCTTAAACTTTAACATGAATTGGGAGCAGCATTGACTGATTTCAAAGTCAGGCCAAACAAAAGAGGCGGCCCTTTGGGGGCCGCCTCTGTGGGATTAAGGACAATAGGTATGACGCGAAACTTAATTGTTTGCAGTCGAAGCAGGGCTCACCAAGTTTGCTGCGGGGCCAGCCTCGTTGCTTGCCGCTGAACTGCCGAATGGAGAAAGCGAATTCGAGATCAAACCTTTTTCTTGTTTGATTGCTGTCTCTAAAGTGGTTTCGGGTAAGCTCTTGAGAAAATCTCTCTCTTTTTGAAACAGAATTTGAGTCAAAGTGAATCGAGTGATGTCTTGCTGGGTTCGGTTATCCACAACCATCACGCTATGCCCGGCTTTGATCATCTCCACGATGTCTTTGTAAGAGATGTAGCTTGCAGTATCAGTGTTATACAATTTTCGGTTGGGATATTTTTTAATGACGATTCGCTTACTCATTCTTAGCTCCTCTTTAGTTACTTTCGCTTAATTGTTTGTTCGCCTCATCGCGTGAATGAAGGCTAATGCAAAGACGGTGCCAAGCTTGCGATGAGTTGCGGTCGCATTGA
>JBILFF010000148.1:0-4490 GCA_044351695.1 Bdellovibrionota bacterium | reverse complement strand
TTTCAAGAACCGTCGCTTCTTGGCGAACGCTTTGAATCAGTAGCTTTGTACTGCTTTCGGTATTCTTGATTTCTCGGCGCACCAGTAACCAATCTGAAAGGGGATCTGACAAAAATTGTCCGAATCGAATCGAGAAAATCAAACTCGCCAGAAAAGCCCCTGCTTTGGCCAGTCTTTGAAGAATCGGATTCAATCGATAAGCCGATTGCAGTGAGTCTTGAAATTGAGCTTTCTTTAAAACGCGTGAGCCTACGAGTACGTCCACCTGCTGCGATCGCAAAAGCTCGATGGCAAAAGGCAGATCGCTCATGCTGTAGATGCCATCACCCCCTAAAAGCAATTTATACTCTCCCTCGTGAGAAGCGGATCTGCCCGCGGGCAAAAGCTCTAAATAAAAACTTCGCGGTTCACTTCTTAAGTCGGCGAGCTGTTTTTCGTAAACAGATCGCAAGCGGTTTTGAGATGAGCCCAAAAGCTCGATTTGGATTCTCAACTTTTCGGGCGCTTTTCGCTTTTCAAAATACGAGATCAATTTAGATCCCGAATGAGTGCCTGGCAGCTCGGCATGTTCCCAATTCTGAGAGACCCAACGAATGGGCTGAAGACTCGACGTTTGAACCGAGTCCAAACTCGAGGGAGCGTGAGGACCTTCATGTGCTAAAACTTCTTCAATCAAATCCTGAGGCTTGAGGTGTGGCGCTTGTCGTCTCAAATGGCGCAGCGCACCTTGAACGATCTCAAAAGCGCCGAACCCTCGAATGTCGTTGTCAGGCAGAATGTTTACCAAAAAAATCTTTTGTGACTGTGAGTTGTTGGCAATCGTTTCTGCGACGCCCTCAGTTAAGTAACTCGGCCAAAGACTGGAGCTTTGTGAGCCCGCACCATAAATAATCAAATCTGCCGATTCAATTCGCTCGAGTGCCTTTGGGTTGGCCTTGGGGGTGACATCCGTGAGCGAGGGCCTGAAGCTCGTTTCTGCATTGGCAACCAGTCGAACTTCCGCCGCCGGTTTCTCTGCAAAAAGATAAACTTCTTCAAAGGGATCGGTGACGACACTGTTCACCATCTCTGCCTCATCGTAGCACCAAGTTCCAGAGCGGCGACGTCCACCCAGATAAAGGTTCTCACCCTCAGTGATGTTCAAAACTTGAGCTCTGGCGCGTAAATGTTTTGACAGTTGTTCAATCGCTGAATTGAAAGAGCGATTCTCTTGTAGAAACGCGCCTGCGATAAAAATATTTCCAATCGCACAATCAGCAAAATCAAAGCTCTGATTTTGATCTCGACGATAATCTTCAAAAGCTGAAATCCAAGCGCTCAATGCCTCCCGCTGTTTGCGAGACACTCGCCACCAAGTGGATGAAAGAGGATTATCCTTTTGAGTCGAAAATCGATTCCAGAGTTGTAAAGCGTCTTCGGATTTCTGAGGGAGTCGATATTCGAGCAGCTCTAAGCAAGCGAACTGAGAGTCTGTCGACAAATCTAAAAGATAGCTCAGATTTTTTCGGAGATCGGAGGGCCCTAGAAGTCCCGGAATAAAGCTTCGGATCCTGCCGGTAGAGAGCCCATCATCGTAGGCATTAACGAGCAGGCAAAGATCCATTCGAGGATCCTGGATACAGGACCGAATCAGGTTGGCGGATCCACGACCCCCACAAAAAATAACGGTAGATGCTTTCACGCGCCTCAGAGACTAGCATCGTCGCCCATGGGTCTCAAGACACCAATCGGGCTTTAGGGGGGCCAGCGGGGCCTCAGGTTTGGGTTCAGTTTTGTGAGTCGAAAATGGCAGAGTAAGTGCCGAATATCCTTATTTTCAGGGGAGCCCTCCCAGATGCGCATTGGCCCATTGACTTTGGGTTTTTCGGACTCATTTTTAAAGCATAGAATAATGCTTGAGGAGAGTGCCTAATGACTTTGGACCCCAATAAATTGACGCAAAAATCCCAAGAAGCCTTACAGGCCTCGCAAGACTTGGCCCTGACTTTTGGACATCAGGAATCAGATGTTGAGCATTTGTTGGTAGCGCTCATTGATCAAGAAGAAGGAATTGTATCGCGTCTCTTAGATAAAATGGGAATTCATCCCGGTCAGTTTAAGCGATCGCTGATGGATGAACTCAATCGGCGACCTCGAGTCAAGGGCGGGTCTCAAGAGGCGGGCGCCATTTACGTGACCAATCGATTAAGCCAAGTTTTTACACAAGCCAAAGAAGAGGCTGCACAGTTTAAAGATGAATACATATCGGTGGAGCATTTCTTTTTGGCCTGTGTTGGAAAAGAAAAACCAGGAACGACGTTGAGCAAAATGTTCAATGAGGCAGGTCTGACGAGAGAAAAAATCTTACAAGCTCTGAGCAGCGTGCGCGGAAATCAAAGAGTTTCATCTCAAAATCCCGAAGCGACTTACGATGTCCTCACAAAGTATGGGCGAGATTTAGTGGCTGAGGCCAAGCGCCAGAAACTCGATCCGGTGATTGGTCGTGATGCCGAAATTCGTCGAGTGATTCGAATTCTATCTCGTAAAACAAAAAACAATCCGGTTCTAATCGGAGAGCCCGGAGTTGGAAAGACCGCCATTGCCGAGGGCCTGGCTCAGCGAATAGTTCGCGGAGATGTGCCCGAGGGTTTGCGTGATAAAACCGTTTTTTCTTTGGACTTGGGTGCTTTAGTCGCCGGCGCAAAATATCGAGGAGAGTTTGAGGAGCGTCTGAAGGCGGTTCTCAAAGAAGTCAAAGAGTCAGAGGGACGAGTCATTCTTTTTATTGATGAGCTTCATACCATCGTCGGAGCGGGTAAGGCCGAGGGCTCGATGGATGCGGGCAATATGCTTAAGCCCATGCTTGCACGAGGGGAGCTTCATTGTATCGGTGCGACAACACTCGATGAGTATCGAAAGTATATCGAAAAAGATCCCGCGCTCGAGCGACGATTTCAAACGGTTTTGGTGGATGAGCCGACAGTTGAAGACACCATCTCGATTCTTCGGGGTCTCAGGGAGCGATTCGAAGTTCACCATGGGGTGGGCATTCAAGACAATGCCTTGGTTTCGGCGGCCACTCTTTCGCATCGCTACATCAGCGATCGATTTTTGCCGGATAAGGCGATTGATTTGGTCGATGAAGCTTGTGCGATGATTCGCACCGAGATTGACTCGATGCCCGCCGAACTCGATGAAATCACTCGTCGATCAATGCAATTAGAGATCGAAGAAGCCGCGCTTAGCAAAGAAAAAGATGAGGCTTCGAAAGAGCGGCTGAGTGCTCTGCGCAAGGAACTCGCGGAGCTTCGTCAGCAATCGCAAGGGATGCGTCTTCAGTGGGAAGAAGAGAAAAAGGGCATTACGCGCCTGCAAGATGTTCGTGCGCAAATTGAAAAAGTCCGCGCGCAAGTCGAAGAAGCTGAGCGTGTTTACGATTTAAATCGTGCTGCAGAGCTGAAGCACGGAAGATTGCCTGCCTTAGAGGCCGAGCTTCGAAAAGTGGAGGAGGGTGAAAAGAAATCTAAGAAAAAGCTTTTGCGTGAAGAGGTGACCGAAGAAGAGATTTCGGAGATTGTTTCGAAGTGGACAGGTATTCCGGTTACGCGCTTGCTCGAGGGCGAAAAAGAGAAACTCCTGCGCTTAGATGAGATTCTGCATGAGCGAGTGATTGGGCAAAACGAAGCGGTCGAGCTGGTGGCTGACGCGGTCGTTCGAGCGCGATCTGGCATTAAGGATCCCAAGCGCCCGATTGGATCATTTATTTTTCTAGGACCAACGGGTGTAGGAAAAACCGAGCTTGCTCGCGCTCTGGCGGAGTCTCTTTTTGATTCCGAAGATAATATGATTCGCATCGATATGAGCGAGTATATGGAGAAGCACTCCGTGTCTCGCTTAGTCGGCGCTCCTCCGGGGTATGTAGGCTATGAAGAGGGCGGTCAGCTCACCGAGTCCGTTCGTCGAAAGCCTTACTCGGTGATCTTGTTTGATGAGATCGAAAAAGCGCACACCGATGTTTTTAATATTTTGCTTCAAATGCTCGATGATGGGCGAGTAACGGATTCTCAAGGTCGAACGGTGGATTTTAAGAATACAGTCATCATCATGACTTCGAACATTGGCTCACCTCATTTGCTTGAGGGCATGAGCGCAAAAGGAGAGATCAAAGAGTCTGCCCGCACAGCCGTGATGTCAGAACTGCGATCTCATTTTCGGCCGGAGTTCTTGAATCGAGTCGATGAGATCGTTTTATTCAAGCCACTTTCGATGCAAGAAATTGTGAAGATTGTGGACCTTCTCGTGAAGTCCCTTCAGCTCAGGCTTCAGGATCGCCGAATTGAGTTGCAGCTCGATGAGAAGGCCAAAGAGTTCATCGCCGACCAGGGCTACGATCCGGTGTATGGCGCTCGCCCCCTGAAGCGATTTATTCAACGGCATTTTGAAACCAAGCTCGCCAAGGCGCTTCTTAAGTCAGAAATTCAAGACCAGAGCGTCGTTCAGGTTTTTGTGAA
>JBILFF010000133.1:0-5382 GCA_044351695.1 Bdellovibrionota bacterium | reverse complement strand
CGAAAAGCTAATGATCTTACCGAGCATCGAATCAAAATAAGGACTGACCTCGTTGCCCAACGTGTAGCCAAAATCGACCCGCACCTCCTCGGGCAAATCCAGCCGCTGAATCTTACCAATACTCGGCAAAAATTCTTGTGCGGGATCTTCCGAACACAGACGCACCTCGATAGCATGCCCCTGCGGAGAATAGCGATCGAATGCAATCGCCTCCCCCAATCCCTCGCGAATCTGAAGCTCTACCAGATCCACGCCCCAAACAAGTTCGGTGACCGGATGCTCCACCTGAAGCCGGGAGTTCACCTCTAAAAAAAAGATTTCGTCGGCCCCATCCCAAATCCACTCCACCGTTCCCGCCGATCGATAGCGGCTCTCACTCCCAATTTTCTGAGACCAGCTCAGAATTTTCTCTCGCACTCTTTGCGGCAAATAAACACAAGGAGTTTCTTCAACAAGTTTTTGATAGCGTCGCTGCAGCGAGCACTCGCGCTCCCCAAAGCAAAAAACTTCGCCCTGACCGTCACCAAAAATTTGCACTTCAATATGTCGGGATCGATCTAAAAATCGTTCTAAAAATAATCGATCATCACGAAAAGAAGAGGCTGCCACTCTTCGCGCCGACTGCACCGCCTCACGAACGTCTTCGACTTTTCGAGCAATCGACATTCCTTTGCCGCCCCCTCCTGCTGAGGGTTTAATCAAAACAGGAAAGCCCACCCGTTCAGCCTCTAGAACTAATCGATCATCGTCTCGCGATGTTTCTTCATACGAAGGCAGCAAAGGAATTCCAAGGCGACGCACGAAATCACGAGACGCCATTTTATCGCCAAGACTGCGAATCGTTTCTGCTCGAGGTCCCAAAAAACGAATTCCTGATTTCTCAAGAAGCTCTGCGAATTCCGCACGCTCCGACAAAAACCCATAGCCAGGATGCACATGAGTAGCGCCCGCCTGCTGAATCACACGAAGGATCTTATCGGCATCGAGATACGCGGACTTCGGATCATCTCCTTCAATCTTTACGGCGCGCGTCGCCTCGCGAACAAAGGGCATGCTTTCATCGCTGGGCGCATAACCCACCACGGTTGGGATCGACATGCGTTTAGCGGTGCGGTTGATGCGTCGGGCGATTTCTCCTCGATTGGCGATGTAGAGAATCATTTTTCAGCAAGCTCGCTTGTCCAATTCGGCTTTCGTCTCTCTAAAAACGCCCCAATTCCTTCTTGCGCCTCTTCACCCACACGAATAGCCGATAGAATTTTTGAGGTCGTCTCGGTGATCTCGGGCTTCCAGAGAGATCCTTTCTGAAGGTCGCGAATCAGTTTTTTAGCAACACGAACCGAATGAGGTCCGGCCGATGAAAACTCCTTCAAATATCTTTGAAGAGCTTCCTCTAAAGTTCCGGGGGCGACGACCTCATGGATCAAATTCATCGCACGTGCCTCCAACGCAGAAAACCTCATTCCCGTCAGATAGAATCGCCGAGCTTGGCTCATTCCAATTTTTCTCATCACGAGAGGGCCAATGGTCGCGGGAATCAGGCCTAACTTTACCTCGCTCAGCGAAAATACGGCCGACTCCTCTGCTAAGACGATATCACTGGCCGCCACCAAGCCCACGCCCCCACCAAAGGCACCCCCCTGCACGAGGGTGATCACAGGCACGGGACATTCATCGATCGCTCGAATCATCTTACCGAGCTCACGAGCGTCAGCTTCGTTCTGTTTTTTTGTTTTAGAAAGTGCTGACTTCATCCAGTTCAAATCGCCACCCGCACAAAAGAAGGACCCCTCTCCCGCAAGAACAACGACTCGAACGTCGCTCGGAATTTTTTTGAAAAGTTTTTGAAGCGCGGCAATCGACTCTGCGCTCATCGCATTCTTGACTTCAGGACGATTCAAAAGAACCTTAAGAATGCCCCCAGCTTTTTGAGTTTTTAAAATCTCGCTCATCATTACATCCTAAAAACACCAAAACGAGTTTCTTCGATCGGAGCGTTGAGACTCGCAGAAATCGCAAGCGCCAAAACCTGTCGAGTGCTCGCAGGATCAATAATTCCATCATCCCAAAGCCGAGAAGATGAGAAAAATGCGCTCCCCTCACTGTTGTACTTATCGAGAATCTCGCCCTTGAATCGCGCTTCTTCTTTGGGATCATTTTTGTTTTTCACCGTCCAAAGAACATGCGCCGCCTGCTCTCCTCCCATCACTGAGATTTTTGCGTTCGGCCACATGAACAAAAATCGTGGCTGAAAAGCCCTTCCGCACATTCCATAATTTCCGGCCCCAAAAGAGCCGCCGACAATCACAGTGATTTTGGGCACCTGGGCTGCAGAAACCGCGGCCACCAACTTTGCTCCGTCTTTTGCGATGCCTCCAGACTCATACTTCGTACCCACCATAAAGCCGGTAATATTTTGCAAAAAAATCAGAGGGATTTTTCTCTGACAGCAGAGCTCAATAAAATGAGCGCCCTTGAGAGCGCTCTCAGAAAATAAAATGCCATTATTCGCGATGATACCCACCGGGTATCCATGCAAATGGGCAAAGCCACAAACAAGAGTTTGACCGTAAAGAGGCTTGAATTCTTCGAATTCCGAAGCATCCACAATACGAGCGATCACTTCACGAATATCAAAGGGCGTTCTTAAGTCGCGAGGCAAAACTCCGTAGAGCTCTTTGGGATCATACTCGGGATCTTTTGGCCGCTCGATTCGAAGATCAATTTTCTTTTTGCGATTAAGCTGCAGCACAAGCTGTCGAGCCAAGCTCAAAGCCTCTTCGTCATTCTCGGCCATATAATCCGCCACACCACTTTTACGGCAATGAACCTCTGCCCCGCCCAGCGTTTCAGCATCCACGTCCTCACCCGTGGCAGCCTTCACCAAAGGAGGGCCCCCTAAAAAAATGGTCGCTTGATTTTTGACCATAATGACTTCATCGCTCATGGCTGGCACATAAGCTCCACCAGCGGTGCAGCTTCCCATCACCACACTCAGCTGAGGAATGCCTGCAGCCGACATTCGAGCTTGATTGTAAAAAATTCGGCCAAAGTGATCGCGATCCGGAAACACATCAGACTGCATCGGCAAAAAAGCCCCACCTGAGTCCACCAAATACAAGCAGGGCAAGCGGTTTTCGTAGGCGATCTCTTGTGCTCGCAGATGTTTTTTGACAGTCATCGGAAAGTAAGTCCCTCCCTTTACCGTCGCATCGTTTGCAATCAGCATGACTTCTTGACCTGACACTCGACCAATGCCTGTAACGACTCCCGCCGCCGGAGCCTGTGCCTCATAAAGATCATGGGCAGCAAAAAGACCAATTTCTAAAAAAGGAGAGTCGGCATCCAGCAGCCGCTTGATGCGGTCTCGAACAAAAAGCTTTTTTCGACTTTCGTGTTTTTGTCGCGCTTCGATCCCACCGCCTTGCTCAATTTTTTGGCGAAGCTCGGTGGTTTTATGAAGCGCATCGAGATGAAACTCTTGATTTAATTTAAACTCGGTACTCTGCAAATCAATCCGCGTTTTCCAAAAAGCCATGCGCGGATTATAGGGCTGCGAGAGAGCGAGAGCTAGAGCAAACTCATTAGAGCTTGGGTTGGTCGCTAGAGCCGGTTGGACTATTGGAGGAATCCTTCAAATCGGCATCCACAAGATCTAAAAATTTTCCTGAATCCGCCGAGCCTGAAGCGGGCTCTTGGGCTCGACCCGACTCGTTGACGTCGACAGCTTTTTTGCTGCTTGCCGCCGGCTCTGATTCACTGATGACTCGGAGCGCTCTAAGCACTTTTTGATTGGCTTCGTTGACCTGATCAGAATTCTTTTTTGAAAGCAAATCCAGAGTATCTCGCAGAGTGGATGCAAATGGAATATAACCCGAGAGCATTGTAGGAAAACTGCTGCTTTCGGCTCGCTGACGAACAAATTTTAATTGATTACTTTCGATCAGGACTCGAAAGACCTCACTCACATCTGGGCGCAGGACGCGAAAACTCTCAATCGCCCCAGTCGCACGCACCGCCAACTCGATCTGAAGCACGGGCTCAACACCATCTCGCACATAACGAACCAAGGCCTCGGAGCCCAGCATTGGTCTCATGCGGATCAATTTGATATCTGCGCTCGCCGAAGCCAACTCCACTCGGGAATCCACGGGGTGAGAAAATGAAATTTCTCTCAGCCGAGCTGCCGGATCCGGACCAGAAAGCTCCTGAGTTGCCTTGCCCGCAGTGGCCGACTCCGTAGCCACTGCCGCCGGAGCTACGGACTCAGCAACAGTTGCCGCAGGATTCACGGGCTCCGCAGCCTTTGTGGGCGCCATCGCTTCAGAAGCGACCTCCGTGTTCAAAACCAAGAGTGTCTTAAAGATTAAATTCAACATGCACCTCGCACCTCATCCCTCTGATGACAGCAAGAGGCGTACCGTTTTCATCGCCTCTTAAAGGGCCGAAATGACTCGTTATTTATGGCAATAACAGGGGAGCAGCCCCGCAGAAGATTTCTGATTTGCAAATACTTCGCAAATGACTAAAAGCCCAGCCATGTTCCTCACATTCAGTCTTTTTGCCCTTTTTATCTCCCAAACCCCAGCTGTACCGACCCAGACTCCCATCGTAGTCTCGGTTCAAAGTTTGAAGTGGATTGTGCAGGAATTCTATCCTGATGCCCAAATTGAAGTGCTCTGCCCTCCCGGCGTTTCTCCTCATAGCTTTGAAGTTAAGCCCGAACAGTTAAAATTGGCTTCTAAAGCTCGCTTTGGGCTCTCTGTATCCTCTGAATATGATCCTTGGTTTGATCGAATCGAGATTTCTCGCAAATCGTCAGCGCTGAGCTTGCTTCCTAAAGAATTTCGGCAACAATCGCAGTTTGGGTGCTCAGGGCATTCTCATCCGGACCACCATCACAGTCATTTGGACCCTCATTTTTGGATGGATCCAATCACTGTCAAAGAGCTTTTGGGGCCACTGACCAAGCAGATGTGCCAATGGGATCCAACGAATTGTAATAAACTTGAGCAACGCGCTAAGGATTTTTCGACTCGACTTGATCTGCTTCATCAAGAAACAGAAAAGCTCATGAAGGATGTTCGGGGGCGTGCTTTCTTAGCCTCTCACGATGGCTTTGGATATTTTGTTCGACGATATGGCCTGGATTATATTGAGCCGATCGAACCTTTGCCAGGTAAAGAACCGAGCCCTAAAGATCTTAAGCGTCTTCTAGAGGTCGCTCGTGATAAAAAAGTGGGTGTGATTTTTGGAGAAGTTCAGTTACCGCTCGCTCCCATCCAATCTCTCGCTGAAGCCGGGCGAATGAGAATGGAGGTGCTCGACCAGTACGGCGCTTCAAAGCACATTCAATCCTATTCGGATCTCTTACTCGATAAC
>JBILFF010000132.1:0-5416 GCA_044351695.1 Bdellovibrionota bacterium | reverse complement strand
CAGTCTTCTTCTTCGGTGGCACTGATCGGAATTCGAGTTTGTCTCTCGATTTCAAAGCTGGTCACTTCGGTACGAGCGCGGTTGACGCTGCCAGACATGGTGACGATATCGTAGTCGTCAGTGACCTCGTCAACAAACTCACCTTCATCGTTAATGTTTTCGAGGGTTTCTCGGCCGCGGTCTCGGACGCGAAAAATCGTATCTGTTCCAGTCGAAGAAATTGTTTCGTTGTTCACAACATCACCTCGAAGTTCAAAGCCTCGAAAGAGACGAGCGAAGGTCGTTGCGGTAGAGCTTCGAGCATCCTCATTGGTGATTTCAGTGAGCTCAATCACTCTCAAATTCGCTCGATTGTTGGTGATGCTTCCAGCGAGACGAATGTTGTAAGTGGTGCCGTCTCGAGGGTCAATCGCACAGGAACTTGGCCCAGGTCTGGCGGTTCCTACAAAGTCTCCGCGAAAGCGCTCGCCGCAGGCACTTAAAAATACTCCCAGCATCATGAGTCCGAAGAGAGTTTTAGTTGTTTGTTTCATCTCGTATCCCCCAATATTTCGTTTCGGCATTGAGCCGCGACACTTAATTTGCAACCCGCGTGCCAGCAGGGGTTTAGAAAGTCCTCGTGTATTTAGGGGTTTACCGAGGCCTTTAAGCTCTGAAATGATGAATTAATGCCTCGATTGAGACCTGCAGGTCGCATTCAACCAAGGGCCAGAAAAGTAAAGTCCCAGGCTGTTCGTGCAGCGATTACGGGCGGTTTAGCCTCAGGCAAAAGTACCGCCCTCAAGGTTTTTAGACAGTCAGGATGGAAGATTTTCTCGGCCGATGAGGCCGTGCACCGAATCTATGCCCAGCATTCGCTTCAGTTGGAGCCCCTCCGGCGAGCGGCCAAAAAATCTTCGGCGGCGGTGAGGCGCCTGGAGCGTTTTGTTCATCCTCGCGTGGGGCGTGAAATTCAAAGTTTTCTTCGAGAGAATTCTCGAAAGCCTTGTTTAGTTGAAATCCCTCTTTTGTTTGAGGTGAAGTGGGAAGGCCGTTTTGATTTGAGCATCTTTGTGTTTTGCCCAAAAGCCCTTCGGCAAAAGCGTGCGCAGCGCCGAGGGATGAAGCGCGCTCTGTTTGGGCGGCTCGATCGGCTGCAACTGCCGGCTTTCGAGAAGGCTCAGCGCGCCGATTATGTTTTGCAGAACTTTAATGATCGTCAGGCGCTTCGTAAGCAGGCAAAGATTTTAGCCAGGCTGCTTAAAGCTTCCTATTGATACCAATAATTAAGGGAGATTTTCAAGCTCGGCAAATAAGGGTTTTTTGTTTTTGAGAACAACGAAGTACCAGTCTCAGAGGTAGATCTTGGACTGCTTTTTAATTGCACGCAGTCGTGCCGATCCGGTCACAATAATTTTTTGCTTGTCCCGTGCCTTGTCAAAACGAGCTTTGAGTAAGCTTCGCCATCGTGAGTACTTATGAATTTCATCAAGACAGAGGATGGGCGCTTCCGGAGCGATTTCATGAGTTTTCAAGAGCTGTCGGTCGGCGAGATCGTCCCAACTCAAGCAAAGACCTTTGGAGCCTAAAAATTGTTTAGCTAGGAAGGTTTTGCCGATTTGGCGAGGACCGCCAATAAAAACCATTCGATCTTTGAGCCAGGCTTGGATGTGATCAGAAAGGTAGCGATGAATGAAGGCCATGTCCTCACTTTGGGATAAATTGTAAAAATGCAGTTATATGCATTATTACAATTAAAAAATGCAATCCCCTGCATTTTTACAACTCGTCTCAAGCCTCTAGAAGCTAGGCTTGGCAGCCAAAAAAAGGGCGGGTTTGCGCCCCGCCCTTTGGAAATCATGTGAAGATTTTTCAGAGCACTAGAGTTCGAGGCTTCCTACCTTTCGCAGATCCGACTTCGGTAGCTCGATCGTCATTCTCGGCCCAATTACATTCTCTCCCAAGATTTGCTGCAAGGTAGCCACTCCCCGGTTATCGTCAAACTCTACAATTTCCCATGATGAGCTATCCAGGATAGCTTGAACGTCATCAGCTGGCTTCTGCGCAGAAGCCTGAGCTGCAGGAGCTGGCGTCTTCACATCGCTTTGCTGCTCGACCTTGATCAACTTCGCTTCTTCCATCTTCTGAATGAAACTCTGTGCGCTTGAGTCGTTTGCAGGTAAAGCTTTTCTCACCGCTTCAGCATCGCTGAGTGGAGTGAGAGTCACGCTATTAGTCTGAACATCGATCTTAATCTCTGTGAGTTTCTTTTGACCGTTGATCTCATCTAAGCGAAGGATGCTTCCATCTTTCTTCACATAGGTCGCTAAGATCTGTGGAGCTGTAGTTGGCTGAGCTGTTTTGAGAGCTTCGATCTTCGCGACTGCATCGTTAAAAGCTTTTGTGGCAGCTTCGAGATTCTTCTTCGCTTCTTCTTTTTGGCCATCAAGAGCTTTGTTGAAGTTCTCTTGAGCTGCGATCATCTTTTGACGGTCTTCATCAGCCTTTAAGAGTGCGCTCTTGAGTGTTTCCGCATTCTCTAGGGCGAGATCTCGACCTGTTTCAGCAGCGGCTCTGCCTGCAGCCGCATCAGTTGCTGAGCGCTCGGCGGCATTAGCCCCTCGAGTGGCTTCAGCTCCTGCTTGGCGAATGCCAGGTACAACTTGTCCATTAATCGTTGAGTTCGTCGCTGCGGTGGCATCGCCAACTTCTCCCAGCTGCTTCACGATCTCTGTGTCACGTTCATCCACGCGCTTTTGGAAGTCCCCATCGCGTTTGATTTGCTTGCCTTGGTTCTCCAAAACTTCAGCAGTGCCTTTAGCAACCGCATCTACTTTGTTGCCCACGACTCCAATCGTTCCGCGAGTGCTATTGCCTTCATTCACAGTGATTGTTGCAAGATCACGAGCGTTTTTGTTGTTGTTATCACGAGTTTCTTCGCCCTGGTTCTTGGTGCGATTCAAATTCCAAATTCCTAGACCAACACCGCCAGCGGCAAGAACGGCTCCAACGATACCCGTAATGAAGCCTGCATTGGCTTTGCTTTTTGCTTTCTGGGCTTGCGATTCAGCCGCTTTTGCAGCGGTCTCAGCAGCAGCAGCTTTATCTTTTGCTGCAGTGGCTTCGGCTTTCGCTGCATCGGCTGACGCCTTGGCTGCATTGGCTGCAGCAATCGAAGCATCGCCTTTCGCGTTGATCGCATCTAATAGCTCTTGGTTGCTGGGATCACTCACCGAGGTGCCGCTCGTTGGATTACGAGGCGCTGGGGGTGTGTTTAAATTATTCCGCGGTGGCTGAACAAAGTTTCGTCCTTGCGGTGATTGAAAGTTTTGTTGAGAGCCTTCTTCTTTTCCGCCCGAGCAACCTGCTAGGGTTACGGCGGCGATTGTTGCAAAGGCAATCGACTTATAATTACGAGACAACATGATTTCCTCCTCCATTTCAGGATCTCGCTTTCGGCACCACTGCCTTGGGGCGAGACCTCCGAACTGTGACGTATTCCGTCGAAGCCAGAAATCGCAAGGCTTGTGCCAAGGGCTCTTCGGTCTAAGTCTCTGAATTAATGAATGATTTTATGATTTGAAGAAGAGGTTTTTGGGGTGCTTTTGTCGCGAGAGGGAAGTGAGTTTCTCATGCAAAATTTGCGAGCTTTCTTAAAGAAAAAGGCTCCCAGAAATGAGAAAAGCGTCTGAAGGTTTTCCTTCAGACGCTCTCCTTGGTGCGTGTGAGTGTGTGGAGTATGAGGCAAAGAAACTTTTACTTCGTCGCTGTACCCGCTCGTAAATTGGCGGCCGGTCGTAAATCCGATCCGCGGTTGTTGAGCCACTGCTCTACGTCTTTCGTCTCAAGAGCGGCTCCACCGACGTCTCGAATTTGAATAATGACGTTTCCGTCTGATAGCTTTTTGCGCTCCGTCATCTGAATAATTTCAGAAGCGATGACAGTCGCATTAGGCTGTTCACCGGCAGGAACGGGGGCGATCGGTGCGGGAGTTGAAGAGATTGGAGATCCCGCAGTCACTCCGTCTTTGAGGCGAAGCTTACCATCGGGTCCCATCTCGACTTGATCTTCCGTGACCATCGAGCGTTGCTGATTAGAGCGAATACCAGTGGCCGGATTCATATCAAAAGTGGTGAGCTGATAGAGCTGCTTGCCCGAGGCATCTTGACCTGCAGGCACAAGCGTATAGCCCTTGGTCAACGCGCTTGGAACAGCTACCGAGGCGGATCCGCCCGTCGAAGGCGCAGGAGTGATGACTCCTGTGCTTGTCGAAGGCAGGTTACGGATTTGTGCATCCAAGCTTGCATCGCCAGTTGAAGCGCGCCCTTCTTGAATATCTTTGATCCAATCATTCACGGCCTTGATGCGATCGGCATCCGACATCGATTGCGGGAACTTTTGAAGATGCAACTGAATCAATCGAGAGAGAAGATCCGGGCTCATTCCCGAATTGACGCTCGAGCCTGTGCCGCCGTTTGAAGGCGCCCAAGTCATTCCTCCCGTGGAAGGCGCTGGTGCTAATCCGCCAGAGCTTTGAACCACTGAAGGTTGCTGTACTCCGCTAGCCACAGTGATTCCACCGTTGCCACCAAAGCTAAAGCCAAAGCCCATTCCGGCAGGTGCTCGGTAAGAATACTTGGCGTCGATCGATTCGTCGCGAACGTCTTGATAGTACTCTTTGTTAGGAGTTAGGCTGTCTCGATGCTTGAGATTGCCCAAAAGCTTCTCCCAATCCTTTGTTTCATCTTTGCTATTGCGAGCTTTAGCATCTTCGAGTCGAGCTTTCGCAGTTTCAACAAAGAGTAAGTGCTCGGCATCGCTTACGAGTCGATACTGGCTCGATCCGTCAGCGGCTTTGTATTGCCGAGTAATGACCCAGTTCTCAGGACTAAAGAAATCGAAGTCACCATCAGCGACTTCAGTCATCGCGTAGCGAACGCCATTAATATCCATCGAGATATGACCACGACCTTTTTCGATATTCTCGAGATTCTTAATCTTATCCTTCTTCACGGTCTCGTTAGAGAGATTCATATAAACGGCATCAAGGATGTTCATCTTGAATCCGAGATCCTGCAGCCGATTATTTGAGAAGGTGTTTTGCATAATGGCCGGCTCGATTTGCTGAGCGATCATCTGCGAGTAATTGGCCACTCCGGTATTGCCTGAGTTGATCCAGAATCCATTGCTGCCGCCCATGAATACCGGCGAGCCTGATCCACCGCCATTGAATCCGCCGGATCCTGCATTGATTCCACCAATGTTCATCCCGCCATTCGATCCATTTGCTCCCGTGGTGCCGTTGCTTGATCCTGCTCCTGGAGTTGCGCTACCCGATGCGCCTCCCAAGAGTCGTGCGTAAGCTCCCGCCACATCGTTGGGAGCACCACCCGCAAACATTACACCACCATTACCATTGGGGTTTTGAATGTTAAAA
>JBILFF010000041.1:0-17360 GCA_044351695.1 Bdellovibrionota bacterium | reverse complement strand
CGATCCAAAAACCAGCGATCATGCGAGATCACCACTGCACATCCTGCAAAGTTATTCAGTGCCTCTTCAAGAGCCCGAAGCGTATGGACGTCCAAATCGTTTGACGGCTCATCCAACAAAAGTAAAGTGCCACCTTCTCGCAGCATTTTGGCGAGCTGGACGCGATTACGCTCTCCTCCTGAGAGCACGCCTAGTTTTTTCTGCTGGTCTTCGCCCGAGAAATTAAAACGAGAAACATACGCGCGAGCATTGACCTCTTTTTTGCCGAGCTTAATGAGATCGTTGCCCTCTGAAATCTCTTGGTAAATCGAGTTGTCCGGGTTCAGAGAGGCTCGAGTTTGCTCTCCGTAGCACACCTTTACCGTCTCGCCGATAATCACCGATCCCGAGTCAGGCTTTTCTTGACCCACAATCATGCGAAACAAGGTCGTCTTGCCCGCACCATTGGGACCAATGACTCCCACAATGCCCCCGCGCGGAAGCTTAAAGCTGAGGTTTTCAATCAAAAGCTTATCGCCAAAAGCTTTGGTGACGTTTTTAAACTCTACCACTTCGTTTCCAAGGCGAGGTCCGGGCGGAATATAAATTTGCAAATCATCAATGCTCTGCTGCTCTCCCTCGGCCAAAAGTTTTTCGTAAGCCGAGATCCGTGCTTTCGATTTCGCTCGCCGAGCGGCAGGTGTCGCGTTGATCCACTCAATCTCTCGCTCCATGGTTTTCACGCGATTACTCTCGGCTTTCTTCTCAAGTCGCAAGCGCTCCTCTTTTTGCTTGAGCCAAGCCGTATAATTTCCTTTGAAGGGAATGCCTTCACCCCGATCAAGCTCCAAAATCCAGCCAGCCGTATTGTCGAGAAAGTAACGGTCATGTGTGACCGCAATGACAGTGCCCTTGTATTCGTTTAAATGATGTTCAAGCCAAGCGACCGATTCGGCATCCAAATGGTTGGTCGGCTCGTCGAGCAAAAGAACATCTGGAGCTTCGAGCAAAAGCCGGCACAATGCCACTCGCCGTCGCTCTCCTCCTGAGAGATGAGTCACCGCTGATTCCAGAGGCGGAAGCCGCAAGGCTTGCGATGCCATCTCAAGCATTCGCTCCATCTCCCAACCGTTGCAGGCGTCTAGTTTTTCTTGCACCTCGGCCTGCCGAGCGATGAGCTTCTCCATGTCTTCGGGCGACATTTCCTCGGCAAATTTCGCGTTAATCTGAGCGAATTCCTCTAACAGCGCACCCACTTCTTTAAGCCCTAGCGCCACATTTTGACCCACCGTTTTGGTTTCATCGAGAGGAGGTTCTTGCAAAAGAATACCCACGCTCACGCCATCACTCTTTAAAACTTCGCCATCATAATCCTGATCAAGTCCTGAGATGATTTTGAGAAGAGATGACTTTCCTGAACCGTTCGCCCCGAGCACACCAATCTTGGCTCCCAAAAAAAAGGACAAATAAATGTCTTTTAAAATCTGCTTTTTAGGGGGCACGATTTTAGAGACTTTTTTAAGGGTAAAAATGATTTTTTCTGCTTTCTCGCTCATGGAGTTAGAGCATTCCACAGATCTCAGCAGCCAGGCAAGGTCGGACGCTAGGGGAAAGCTAGGTCTCTTTGGCTTCCTCCTTGACCTCGTGGGCTTCACGAGCTTCACTCGGCCCTATGAGTTGGAGAGATGAGCTTAAGACTCCCGGTATTCAAAAACGAGAATCCAGCACGGCCGCCCCTGAAACTTCGTCTGGTCCAAGTCTTTGGACAAAGTGTCTGGACTGCGGAGTTATTCTTTTCCGTCTCGAGATCGAAAAAAATCACTACGTTTGTCTGAAGTGCCAGTTTCACTTTGCGATTCCATCTCGCAAGCGTCTTGAGTTTTTGTTGGATCCTGACTCTTTTCAGGAGTTTGATTCGCATCTCTCAAGCTCGGATCCACTTCGGTTTGTAGATCAAAAATCTTATCGAGATCGACTAAGCGCGGCAAAAAAGAAAGCCTCAGAGCCAGAAGCGATGATTTGGGGCGAGGGTCGCATCGAGGGATATCGATGTGCTTTGGCTGTTTTTGAGTTTGAGTTTATGGGCGGAAGCATGGGGTCAGTCGTCGGTGAAAAACTGACACGATGTTTTGAGCACTCTTTACGCGAAAAAATTCCAGCGATTGTTTTTTCATCTTCTGGAGGGGCGAGAATGCAGGAGGGCATTTTTTCGTTGATGCAGATGGCAAAGTCTTGCTCAGCCCTTCAGCGCCTCAAAGAAGCAGGGATCCCTTATGTTTCTGTGCTCACGAATCCTACGACAGGCGGAGTCGCTGCGAGCTTTGCAATGCTGGGGGATGTTCAAATTGCAGAGCCTGAGGCCCTCATTGGATTTGCGGGTCCGCGAGTGATCGAGCAAACGATTCGACAAAAACTTCCTGAAGGCTTTCAGCGCCCTCCGTTTCTTTTAAAAAACGGAATGATCGATGCCATTGTTCCGCGTCGAGAGCAGAGAGCTTATTTGGCGAATCTCTTTCACTTGCTTCGCTCAAGAATTCAAAAGCCAGCCTGAGGGAGCGAGGGGTGAGGGCAAAAGTTTTGGAAATTCCAGATCCAAAGAATTACAAATTAGATCGCATCACTCGAGCAGCACGGCAATGTGGAGATCCGCAGCTCGGCAGAAAAACCATTCTCGTTGCAGGAACCAATGCCAAAGGCAGTTTGGTGCGATATCTTTCGGGACTTTTCGAGGCCTCAGGTAAAACCGTGGGCTCCTATTATTCGCCACATGTGATCGCACGCGAGGAGCGAATACAGATCAACGCTCAGTGGATTTCGGAGTCCGACTGGAGTCGTTTAGAGCAGGAGCATCCGCAGGCGGTTGCGGGTCTGAGCTATTTTGAAAATGCGACCCTTGTGGCTTGGCTTTATTTTAGAGAGCGGCAAGTCGATCTTCAGGTGCTCGAAGTAGGAATGGGCGGACGCTTGGATGCGACCAATATCTCAGACCCTGATCTTTCGCTGGTAGGGCCCATTGGCTGGGACCATCAAGAAGTTCTCGGCAACAGCCTCGATAAAATTGCGCGTGAGAAGGCGGGGGTGATGCGATCGTTGCGCCCCGTTTGGATTTATGGAGATCAGCCGGCTGAGGCGTATGAGGCTTTGATTCACTCAGCGGATTCATTGGGGGCGGAGCTTTATGTGTCGGTGGAGGCAGATACAGAGGATGAGAGAGAATTGATTGCGATTTTAGGCCGTGCTTGCTTGCCTGCGCACCAAGTTAAGAATGCTCTTATGGCTTACCAGAGTTATCGAGAGATGTGTGAGAGGTGGTCCTGGCAGGCTCTTTCTGTCGAGGCCTCGGCGAACAAAATTTTGGATTCGCGTCTCCCTGCGCGCACGCAGATTTTGAGCGAATCACCGCTTTGGATTTTAGATGGTGCGCATAACTTGGATTCTGTTTCAGCGCTGATCAAAAATATCGATGCGCAGTTTCCTTCGCAGAAGTTTCAAGTGATTTTTGCGCTGATGAGGGACAAGCCTCTTCTTGAAATTCTAAATCAGTTAAAATCAAAAGCTCTCGGCTTTCATCTTTTTAGTTTTTATCCAGAGCGTGAGTGGCCCATCGAACAATTAAAGTCGGCGGTGGAGACAGAGTTGGCTAAACCTGTAAGTGTGTATCGCAGTGTTCACGAGGCGATCGAGTATCTGAAGGCTCGCCAAGAGACTGTTTTGATCTGTGGATCGTTTTATTTGGCTGGCGAGATTCTTAAAAATTGGAAAAGGCCATCATGAAAAAATCTCTCGTCGTAGTGACTTGTTACGATTTTAGTTTTGCTCGCATCATCGCGGATACAGGTGTCGTCGATTATGTACTCGTCGGCGATTCAGCGGCAAATGTCATCTACGGAGAGCGCCATACCGCTGGGATTGGACTTGAAAAAATGCTCGCGCATGTGGGTGCCGTACGAAGAGGCTTAGATTCTTCGAAAGTAGATCATAAGCCTGAGTTGATTGCGGACTTGCCTGCTGGGGCCTACGAGTCGGTGGAGGCCGCACTACGATCGAGCGAGAGCATGCGAAAAGAGGGGGCACAGTGGGTGAAACTGGAGGGTCCGAAGATCGATGTGGTCCGGGCACTTGCGCGAGAAAACTTTAAGGTGTGCGGGCACATTGGTTACACGCCTCAAAGTATTCAGGAGGCGAAGGTTCAGGGAAGAGATCAAGAATCGGCAGAGAGACTTCAAGACGAAGCACGTGCCTTGGAGCAGGCGGGGTGCAAGATGCTTGTGTTAGAGCTGGTGCCGACGAGCTTGGCTCAAAAAATCACTGCGAGTATTGGCATTCCAACGATTGGGATAGGGGCCGGAGTGTATTGCTCCGGTCAGGTCTTGGTTCTTTATGATCTTTTGGGACTGAATCCCGACTTTAAACCCAAATTTTTAAAGAAGTATTTAAATGCGTATGAGTTGGTGGGCGGAGCGCTAAAAACTTATGCGCAAGAGGTTCGCTCTCAAAAGTTTCCGGGTTTAGAAAACTCGTATGAGTAAACAAAAGATGAAAATTTTAAGAACACGACAGGCACTCCAGAAATGGAGAAGTTCTCTGCGGCCCTCTCAGTCTTTGGCTTTTGTTCCGACCATGGGGGCTCTTCATGAGGGGCATATTTCTCTGGTTCGGCGGGCTATAAAAAAAGCTGATCGCGTGATTGTGAGCATCTTTGTAAACCCAACACAGTTTGGTCCGAACGAGGACTATGAGCGCTACCCGCGAACCGAAAAGGAGGATTTAGCGAAGCTCTCTCAGCTTTCGGTCGATGCTGTGTTCATTCCAAAGTCTCCGGCAGAAATCTATGGTGGGGACTCTCGCGTTCTCCCGCGAGCGTATTTATTGAGGGCGATGGAGGCTCAAGTGCGAGCGGGGCATTTTGAGGGGGTAGCCACTGTCGTTCTCAAGCTCTTTCAATTGGTAAGACCTCATTGGGCTTTTTTTGGAGAGAAAGACTATCAGCAACTTCAAGTGATCCGCGCGCTCGTGAAAGACTTCTTTTTACCCATCAAGATTGTTGCAGTGCCCACTGTTCGTGAAAAAGACGGTCTCGCCATGAGTTCCCGAAATCGATTTTTAAGTGCTGAGGAGCGAGTTCAGGCGGCGCATCTCTATCGAGTTTTGTGTGCTGCCGATTCAGTCGAAGCGGGTCGAAGAGAGTTAGAGGCCCTGGGCTTTCGAATCGATTATCTGCAATGCTGGAGCGAAGACCTAAAAGAAGAGAGACCGGGCGGCCACGGCCGCTGGTTGGTGGCCGCCCGGATGCATCAAGTTCGATTGATCGACAATCGTCAGCGTTAAGCGGCAAACTGCCGAAAGGCAATTTCGATACGACGATCAATGGCGCGATCTAAATGAGATGAATCGAGAATTTTATCTTTGAGTCGATAAGATTCTTCGGCCGTGAAAAGTCGACTTTTCACGGATTCTCCCAAAAGTTGAGCAACGCGCTTTTCATCAATTTGATGAACTCCAAAAGTAGATTCTGCAGCGGTTTTTAAAAGCTCGCTCAGCAGGTCCAATCGTGCCTGACTTGTGGAGTTGATGTTTGCTCTCTCTGAATGACCGGATGAATGCCCTGTATTTGCAACAGGTATTGCATTTTCCATGTTATCCTCCCCCTGACGTTATTACACAGGGGGCTATAGGATCGAGTCAACGAATTCTAATTGAATTTCAAGCTCTTCGGCAGCATAACGCAGCAGGTCGCGCGACTCTTTTTCTCGAGAAAGGTCGCACATCAGTAAAATCAACGCTCGATCATCTTTTTGCCGTTCTGTGCGTATGCGAGCCAGGTGGTCTTCGGCATCAATCACGGCTTGAAGAAAGCCCACATACTCCGAGGGCATCCAAAAATAGAGACGGAGATCTTGAGCTTGCTCTATCAAAAAATTTGAAGTCTGGGCCAACGGCATGCCGCCTTTCATGACAGAACTAGCTGCATCGATCAAGAAAAGGCGAGTCCATTGAGTCCTTCAAAAAGACTGCCGATGGCTACTTGCGCTCCTTACGCGCAGATGACAGACCCTGCTTGCGGCTTTTTGGACTTTTTTGGGCGGACTGTTGAAGCAGCTTTCATAGGTGACAATTTTTGGTCGCCTATCAGCGTTGATTTGCTGTTCTTTTTGCAAAGATGTTTGGCACTCATTTCGCACACTCAATGACCAGAACGTAGGGAGTCGTGCTCAAGGGTTCTGAATAGTTTGGATGGGAGAGTCAAAGCATGAAATTCATTAGAAGTATGAAGGCGTGGAATCGAGACAATAATCCTCAGGCTATCCGGCGGGCCCATGGGTTGATGACGTTGTTTGCCGTCGGTGTTTTAGCGGGAGCGGGGCAATCTGTCGAAGCGCAATCGATGGGATCTTGTACGGACCCGCGTTATCCAAATTTCGAAGCCAATGGTCCTGGCGGGGAGGATTGGTGTCAAAGTGATGCCTCTGGTTCAGACGGCGGTGCGAAGACCACCTTTAGCCGGATTTTTCCTGCTTCGCTGGAGGTGAACAATCAGGGTTTAGATATTGATGGTAATTTTATTCCCTGTGAACTGAGCCAGCTCGGTGAGCATCGACGAGTTGATTTTTACCAGGTGACCAAGCCCGGCTCATCTGATGCCTGCTCTGTAGATACGGCATACAATCAGCAGGTCTCTGCTGAGGCAATCAACTTTGTTTGTGTGAATCGAAGGCCCTCGGAGACAGACCTTCCCGAGCGGTACTGGAAGCCGCTTTGTGGATCAAATTTCGCCGTCACTGGGACGGGAGCGCCTTTGTGTTGGTCTGAGACCGCTCATTTTGTCTATCAGTTCCTGCTTGAGTTTTATCCTCCTCCAACGTCCTGCTCAAACTATAGTTCTTCAAGCGGCACATCAGGAAGCTATAGCAATCCATACACGAGGGGAGCGCTTGCATCTGCTGACAGCTTGCGACCATTTATAGCTGGTTCGAACTACGGTTATTACTCTCCCTTTCACTGGGGCTACGGGGGTGGCCGAAATGCTTCATCAACTGGGTCTTCTAAAGTCTGTCCCTCCTCTGTGTCCGCACTTCGTCTCTGGAGCCATTTGTTCGGGCAGCCTGGCGGGATTCCGGTCATCCAACAGGGTGAGCCGTTTAGCGGGACAATCCACGGTTGTAGTTATAGCTGTCTACCAGGTGCGGATGTATGTTCGCGTGTAAAGTAGTCCTCACTGAACAAGACGAGGAAAAGTTGACCAAGAGGCGGGCCTAACGGCTCGCCTCTTTTTGTTTGAGGTCGGCCGCAATTTGAGACTCGCTGGCGGTCGTCTTTAGTCGTCAAAATTTTGACAGCCTACTTTTTTCAACAAATCTGAACGAGAGAAGCTGTGATGCGTCATGCCTTTCGATCATTTGCAATTAAAATAGTGTTTGGCTCTCGCGGGTCAAATCCGTCGTCCTCTATCGGGGCAAACACATCTCGTTTATCATAAAGAGCGGGGGAATTCATGGAAGCTTCAGGTGTTGAGTTAGCAGCAGAGGTGAGGGCAGAGAATCGACGCTCAATGAGATGGGTAGAGCCTGGTTTTCAAAAGCGCTACATGTTTTTATTATTGTCGGTTGTGTTACTGGTCAGTTGTGTTTTGGTGGGGACGTTTTGGTTTTATTCTGAGAGGCTTTTGATGACGCTCAATCAAGCTGGGGTTCAGAAGAGTCATTCCCTCTACATTTTGATTTCACAACAGTCACACTCCCTGTTGTTGAGTGTGGGAGTGGTCGTTTTATTGTTTTCTGCATTTATTGTAGTGATGGCAAATATTTTATCGCATCGGATTGTGGGGCCATTGTTTGCGATCAAGCGCAGTCTTGAGATGATGGAGCGAGGCAATACGGCGGAGGCGCGAGTACAATTGCGCTCAGAAGATGAGTTTCATGATGTGGCTGCGATGATCAATCGGGTGGTAGATCGTCTTTCGAAGTAGCTGTTGAACTAAGCAGGAATTTGTTCCAATTCGAGGGGGAGAGTTTGGATCAATTTAGTGCGGAGTCTCTGGAGAGGTTGGACGCTTACGTTCGCTTTCAGCAGAGTCATTTTGAGATTTTGACGAATTGGTGGGCTTATGCACTTCCTCTGATTTTTTTGGCGAGTTTTGCACTCAGCGTATGGTTATGGTCGTTGTGTGCGCGATTAAAGTTGGATGCCAGGCTGAATCTTCAGGTCAGTCCCATGGTTTTTGTGCATTTGTTTTTGTGTGTGAGTTTCACGGGGTGGTTTCAGGGCTGTGGCAATTCAGTCAGTAAGCCTGCATTTGAAACAGGTCCGCTTTCGGGCGGAGAGTTTGGAAGAGATCCAGTAGTACATTCGTCTTTATACGTAGGGCAGTCGCAGGAGTTTCATGGCTCTAAGATTGCCATGGTGAAGTATTGGCCTGTGACATTCGCGAGCTATGCTGATGGCAAATGTCGAACGTCCAACCTGGCTGTGCCTCCAGTTTCTCAAGAGCTAAGCGTGGTGAGCAAAGCCGAAAAAATGATGGTGACCTTTCATAAGACGGGATGCTTTTTGATTGAGGATCAAGCGGGTAAACGAACTTTAGTTAATGTTCAAGGAGCTGCTCAACTGGCAGCTCAAGTGATCAAGGCACACCATGAAGGGAATGAGAGCATTCCGGCAGCGTTTAACCGACTAGGGGCAACGGTTGCGAGTTTATCGTCTGTTAGTAATTCGCCTGGGGTTTATACGCTCACGCTCTTTGACACGGACCAAAAAGTTTTTCTTTATACAAAAACTGAGAATCTGGATTCATCCTTGCTTCAGGCAGTGAGTGCACTTGAGAGTCCAAAGCCGCCAGCTTCTCCAACGCAACCGAGCGACAATGCAGTGGCAGCGTTTAACTCATATTTGGCAATGACAGCCGGGGGCTCAAGCTGGGGCTTTAACTCTGATGACCGAGAAGATGATGCTCTTTGGCGTCGATATCTTGGGGCAACGAAGTACATGATTTGGAATGGGTTTTCGAACTCTGAGAGAAAGCTGATGTGGCTGAGGTTTTGGTCGCTCAGTGGAGTTGGCACGCCTTGGTCGCTTCCACTCGCTCGAGTGCAACAAGAAGTTAGGCCACTTGGCTTTTTTGAGAATGCATTAATACGAGATCCGATCACACCGTATCTTGCGCATTTGGGCAGTTGGCGTATGCCGAATGAAGCCGAGACGGGTGAGCCTGGCTCGCATCCGCTGTGGGGGCGAGCGTATGTTTTTAATGCGAGTTCATTTACGAATCCTAAATATCATACGTCTGCCTCAGAGGGCTCAGAGCTTGCTGCGTATGATTTTTTGTATGATGACATGAGTGCGGAGCCTGGAGATGTTTATGAGCAGGTTCTTAGGTTTTTGCAGAAGGGAATTCATTTTGGTCTAGAGATTGGGATGAGTATTGTGCTCGGAGAGCGGATCAACGAGAAGTATGCACACCAGCAGGCGGGGAATTGGAATGATCTTGAGTATCGCTCATTGCTGTATTTTTCGAATCCTGATGTGGCCATGGAGTTTCGTGAGCGTTTTTTAAGAGAGTGGAAGACGACCATTCTTGGATTTGAGCCAGATCAAGAAGTCTCTGCAGACGAATATTACCAGCGAGCCAAAGCAGTGATACTGACGGAGTTTGAGTCCTCAAGTTCCGGTGAGCAGAATTGGACAGACTGTTATTACAGCCGATTAGACAATATTTGGTGTAACACTCAGATTTTTCAACTGAGTAACCAGCAAACGGATGGCCAGTCACCTCACGATTCTTTTGTGGGTCGTAATTTTTCTAAAAACGATCTCCCCTCCAATGAGAACAACTCCTTCAGACAAAGATTAGAAGATGGCATGGATTATGCCTTCATGCGCCATCCAGATCGCTTAATTCAGATAACTCCTACTCCCGAGGGGGGGGCTAAACTTCGATTTTTAACTGAGGAGTATCGTTGGCAAACGGGCGGGGATGTTGATCCATTTAGTCTCTACTGGTGGCTAATGCTTCGTAAGACGTCAAACGCCTTTAGTCCGGCAACCAGCCTCTCTCTTCGATTTCTGCGTGATGAATGGGTTCAATTCGACGTGGATTCTGCAAACTTTTCAGATGTTCGTAGAATGCAGGCCTTTGTTTATTTTTTACACGGTCAGATTTTTTCGGACAACGAGGATGGATCTATAGGACCAGGTCTTTACTCTGTATCTTCAGACAACAATCTCGATTTACCCATTGATGGACAGACGTTGGGCAAGATCAGAAAAGAGCCTCTTGTGCCTGAGGAAGATCTCAATGCTGTAGCCGTGGGGCCAGGGCAATGGTTGTCAGCGATAACTTATGATGGTCCAAGTGAGCCGCCCGCCTTTCAAATGAAGAAGGCTCACGCTGTTGTTGGTGCAGCACCGGGTTCGACTCCTCCGGATTTAAACTTAGATAACGACCCCAGGACTCCTTTAGTGAGGGCTAGACTGAATACAAGTAACTGTCTGAACTCTCTCTGCGCTTCAGGTTGCGGTTTTGGTAGTTGCACTATTCCTCCCAATCCCTGTGATCCACAGTACACTTGGACAGAGCCCCTGCCCGGGATCGAGTTAGAACTTCTTGATCGATTCAATGAGTTTCAAAATAAAACATTTAGGGGTCAGAGTTTTTTCGCGGGAGATCTTGAGGCTCCCTCCTCCCATGAGATTTGGACTTTAAGAAAATCAGAGCTTCAAGCCAAGATTTCTCAGGGAAGTCTTGATCCTTCATGGGGTACTATTCTCAATCTTTTTAGTTTGCTGGAAGGGGTTAATGGCTTTAACCAAAAAGCTTTTGCTTTGAGAAGTCACGATAGAATTCGGATTGTGAATTCGAATCGTCTAGTTGATCAAGCCCCAGGCTTTCGGCCGAGTTTCATCGGAGGAATCATTGGCTCGGATCTCTCAAACCCGACTCTTGTCGGAGATACTCTTCGGATTGCCTCGGCCTTGAAAGGAATTTTGAACATTCGATCCGATGTGTTTGGGGTAAAACCCGCATGGGATTCTTACTCATGGCTTTTCGAGAAGGACCGTGGCAATCCCTCAGAGGTTGGTCATGTCGAAGCGCGTTCTGTGGGCTCCTTTCATAGCGCCTTTCTTCATGGGCGAAACTATGAAAAAACTGTTGCGCAGAGTTTTTCATTTGGTCATGGAATGCCGCAGCGAGATTACGCTACGACTATGCGTGGCTCAGCGAATCAGGCTCTCTCAAAGCTGCCTTTAGTCAATCCACATCTCTGGGTGACGATTGATGGTCTCCCACCGATAACGCTGCACTTTGATGCTTATGGGCTTAATGAAGATGACCTCTACCCTGCGAGATACTACCCAAACTGGAATGGTGCTGAGCGTTTAGAACCAGACCATTTGGGAGACGAATTTCGTACACTCGAGGGGCCCATCGTGCCTCCTGTTCTGCCTCCAGGGCAATCGCTTCAAAGTTTTGCGCGAGACTATCGGCTCTGTGTGGGCAAGAAGTCAGGCAGTAATGTAACTGATTTGAGCTGTGCTGCGCCCACAGATGCCTTTTTCTTTAATGCCATCGCGCTACCATCAAGCAGTACTCTAAGGGTCTCTAACATAAAGCAGCCCCCTCGTTTTGCGGGCAACCTTCTTCTGAAATCACGCGATCTTTTTAAGCGAGAGGTGTTTCTCGCAGAGAGAAAAAATAACGAGTGGTACATTCCGGGGAGTTGCTCCGGAGATTACCAACCCCCAGCGCTTATGTGTGGGTCGCCAGCCGCTGGCAGCTGCTTTGAAGAAAGCGCCGATCCTTACTGCGATAATCAAGATTGTTGCAGTGCGATCTGTAGTTTTGCTCCCGAGTGCTGTGAAAATAGTTGGGATGCCTTTTGCGTTTATTTGGCCCAAAACTTTTGTTTGTAGATTTTACGGAGATTGATGATTTCGACTTCTGAAAAATATTTAGAGTGGCTCAATCAAAACTCGCAGGGCCTTACGTCTTGGAATTGGGGCGGAATACTACTTCCGACTTTGTTCTTGGGTGCAGTACTAGCACTGACCTTTGGTCTATTATTTGTACGCGCGCAGATCCGATCTTTTGCAGGTTTATTTTTGTTTCTCAGTATTCTCAATATCGGCTTGTTTCAGTCGTGTAGTTCAGGTCACTCAGTGGTGTCTACTCCCGCGGCAGACTCGCCAGCGAAGCCAACGCTGCCCCCATGGGCAGGTGATCTCAGCGGCTACTTTAATGGCAATAATAATTCAAATATTCCTCTGATCGATCTCATGCGAGGATCGGCTCAGTCTGAGTTCACTCAGTTTCAAGATGTGAATCCTCCTTTGACTTCATATGATCAGACAAAGCTTGCGGGATTCAACCTGTGGGATCGCATCAAGGCTGAGTGCTTTCAGCAAAATCTCTTGCATGGCGTTTTTAAGAGGTCATCTGACACGGCGACCCAAAAACAGCAGTGTGAGTATATCGAGCACTGGGCTGACAACAATGGGGTGACCGAGCGTGGTGTGGGCTATTATCTCTCAGCCGTTGCCAACTCACAGGGTAATTCAAAAAGGATTGTTTTGGATTTGAGTGCTCAGTCGGAGGTGCCAGTGATTGCTGCTCGGCATTCAGAGCCCTTCCCGGTGCTTGCTTACTACATTGAAGAGACGGCTGATACGAATCAGCCTGTGAAAGTCAAAGTTCTTAACCCGGAGTTTCTCAGTTACGATATCGATCCTCTGGACGTCGTCTTCTATGGGAGTTCGGCGCAGGATGCCTCAGTGTCTGTGGCGCACAAAACGCTAGGGCCATCGGGAGATGAGCCAGCGCCAGGATGGTTCGTGGCGACCTTCAGTGCTGAAGACCCCAACCGTCCCGCCCCACGCTTTAGGATTTCTCTCTCGCGTCAGCAGAGACCCAATCCCGAGTCTGTGCCTAATCAGCAGACAATCGATCTTTATCCCGCGGGTGCTCAAGCGCCTTCTAGGATTCAGAGTGTCGAGATCGTCGTTCAACCTGCTGCGCGCTATGCGGGCAGCCCCGAGGCCAAGCTCATGACGACGTTGAGTGATCAGTGGCAAACATCTATGCGCTCCCACGCTGCATTTGAGGGCCCAGTGAACCTGGCATCAGGAGAAGTGCGGCTGACTCACCTCGATAGCCTCTATCCGCTCAATCAGCAAAGCTCAGGCTTTGGGTTGAGTGTCTCTCGTTCATATTCGAGTTTTTACAATGCCACCGGCTCCTTTGGGCGTGGATGGGTGTCTGAGCTTACAGACGTCAATAAGCGATACTTTGAGCTGCAGCCATCCATTCTCTGGGACTTGCCAGCCTGGGCGCAGCTTCCCTTTCCGATGCTCCAATCTGGCGATGCGCGCTTGATTGCTATGTCGAAAGGACCATTTTTTGATGCGCAGGATCCCCATAGTCCTGATTTTAATCAGGCAAAGTTTTTCTATAAAATTCAGGCAGATCACTATGAGTTAGGAGGGCGACTGCCCATCTCTATTGATCCCCAGACAGGCAACCCTATCTATCGCATTTACTCGGGCAATCGTGTTGTACTGGTGGTCGATCACTTTTTGGTCTCAGCGCAAGCAAATCCCGAAAGCAACGGTGAGGTGCTGAGAGCTCTGATCACTGACACCACTCAGGCGTGCGGTTTGTTGAATGAAGTCATCTCTTCAAGCACTTTGCATGAATTTCAGTCCTTAATACGACAGAAGACTTTGAGCCTTTCCGGAAACTTCGTGAGGTTTTGTTACAATAGTAACGGTTACGTTTCAGCTGCCTTTCATAAAGATGGATATCTTAGTTTATATACCTATGGTCAGGACGATGGACATCGACTCACCGAAGTAAAATTTTATTCTCAGGAGTTTCAAAGCCCACTCACCAATGTAATTGAACCCAAGGCGACTCATCGCTACACTTACTCGAGTTCGTATCCGGGAATGATTGAGAGCTATGATCACGCATCGGGCTCAAAGTTGGCATTGACTTACTCGCCACCCGCTCAGCTCATCGGCGAATTTCCTGTGGCAACGCAGGTCACCATGAACGATGTCACGAAGCTTATCTCCTACGATCCCAAAAACAAGACCCTGCCAGCTCCTGGTAGCGATGGTGCGCAGGATGCCCCGGCTGCTGGCAAGATTTTTCCTAAAACCTCGGTCATGGTGCAAGACCTGACGGATGAAGAGTCTGCAACTCATTATTATTTTTTGGAGCGCTTAGGATATGTCTCACGCATTGAAGGACCAACCGAAACTTCTAACAAGTCTCTTTTGTTTCAAGCGTTTTATAATCTAAAGAATCTGCGTGTTGTTGCCTCAATCACTCGAGGCGTTAAGTCCATGGTAAGCTACAACTCTGATGGTGGCCTAAATCAAGTAACCAGCTGTTCGGCATTTGATGAAGAGGGCAATTTCCTTGAGCCCCATTTAAGCAATGGGCTGTGTCCCGATGAATCTCTCAAACGAAGCATCACCTATCAGGGAAGTTTTTTCCCATCCTACCGAGCTTCGCTTGACGTTCGTCCGATTGGCTTGGATTTCACAACTCCTGGCATGACTCTTCCGGCGCCAACGAGTCCGCGGGTTGTGACGGGGTTACAGGATCCTTGCTTTGGGACATTGATGAAGACCTCGATGAATGGTCGATCTCAGAGTGGCTTGAGCTGCGAGCTTGTATCAAGAGGCGATCGGGGCGGCTATGTCATGAAAATCTCTTCTGAGGTTCGCCATCCTGAGACCGGATTACTGTTGCGAGAGCATGAGGGATTTTTGCCGACGACTGAGGTCAGTCCGGACTTATCGATGTTTGGCAATATCGATACAAATCCGCTTGCTGAAGCCCATCAGGCTGCATTTCAGAATCTGAGTTGGAGTGGTGGATATTCGGCGGTCCTGAGTGGTAGCGGCGCGATGGTGGATAACGAAGATAGTCATCAGGTCACAAGTATTTTTGATCCTCGAGGCAATGTGATGATGACTTATGATGCGGCATCGGGAGTCCAGACTCGTTTTTTCTATGATTATTCATTCGGCATTCCTAAAGTAACACGCACTTATCAAAGGGGCCAAAATGAGGTGTCACCTGCTGCAGTGAGTTTTTGGAATCAGTTTCGTGAGCTCTCTAACTCAGATGGTCTGAGCAATGTCGCGCTAAGGACAGTCCTTGATGGGCTTCATGATGACAAGTGGAGTTTGTTGCAGCAAACCGATTTTGATAGCAGCGGCTTAGCATCGAGCCAATATCATCCCAGTGGAGATCGAGTGCTGTACGACTACGATCAATTTGGGCGGATTTTGAAGACTGAGACGAAGTCGCTGGCGCAGTGCAAGGTCGAAAATCCGGGCACTACCACAAATATTTGCAGCCAGAAGCTTTGGGCAGAAGCTCAAACACAAATTGAGCGAGACGATTTTGGGAGGGTCTTTAAAGAAACCCATTCGATCAATGATTCTCCTATCAGTGAAACGAGTTACACCTATCGTTCAAGCTTTGACCGAGGGCTTGAAGCAGTTGTTCGAGACCAGAGAAATGAGGATCTTGGTGTGTCGACCAGTCAGGTGCTTAGTTTTGAGCCCAACACTGGCCTGCCACTAATCAGTAAAAGTGTGGTATCT
This sequence comes from Bdellovibrionota bacterium, assembly GCA_044351695.1. Lineage (GTDB taxonomy): Bacteria > Bdellovibrionota > UBA2394 > UBA2394 > UBA2394 > JBILFF01. Next base: position 1,766 of record JBILFF010000041.1, on the reverse strand, counting down.
GATGTTGAGTCCACAGCTCCGAAGGTCAGTGAGAAAATGACGGAGCTAGGCCCCTTTGGTGAGCCGTTAACAGTGACGACTTCCTCCAAAGAGTCCGAGAATTCAGCGCCTGCGCTGCAAGTATCGACCACTCAAAAAAGAGATGTTGCAACAGGAATTGTTTATGAAACCAGCACCAGACAAATGCCGGGTCTGGCAGGCTTTGATGACGAGGAGTACGTGACGCGACTCGACAGCTTTGATTCAGTGACGCTTAATCCTGGGGGAGTCACTGACGTCAATCGAAACATTCGGGACTCACAGCAATGGCTAGCTTCAGGCAAGTTAGTGCGTCAGAAATGGGCTCCTTCTCAGTATCGGGGACAGAATATGAGGCAGCTGACACAATCTGCGTGGGATCAGATCGATGGTTGTGGCAACACTACTCAAAGTCGTGTGATCGCGGGAGATGGTAAATTTTCACAATCTCGCTCTGCTATCGTAAACTACAATTCAGGTCAATCGCCCCTCTGCTCCGTCACGAAGACTGCCGACAATATGACGGGATGGTTCACGGACCACTACTATCTTAAAGGCGGAGCGCTATTTCTGACAAACGATGGTGGAACCAGTGGCCTGAGTGGCTTTGAGGCTTCTGCCAACTACTCCTACGCAAGCAAAGTAGGTTGGACGGATTATAATGGTGACGACTGGTTAGTTAACATCACTTATGACAGTCCAGATCCAAGCTACCTCTACTCGGTCTCCATCACCGCGGGTAAGGGGCAGCTCTCTCAGGGTGGCTCTGCGCCTTCTGCATACATTGTGCAGGGAGCAGTGGAGTCAGCATCAAGCGGCTTGGGTGTGCTCAAAGAGGCGACTTGGGCTGGGTCCCAGCGCCTGTGGTCGTATTCTGACTATCTTGTCGGAGGCGATCCTTTTAAAACTCGTCAAACACCGCCGTATGTAGAGGCCAATCAAACATCGAGTGCGATTGTTACAAGATCTACGGGCCGCGAAGTTAAAAGCACATGGGAAGGTTCCGATCGATTTCAAACAGTGATTATGGATCCACTTTTGGGGATGCCCATCGGCGAAACCACTCGCTCGCAGCCTTACGGTGCTGAACACGCTCAGGTTCTAAATACTTTTTCAGTATATGATTCTGTGGGCCGAGCGCTGGAGTCCTTCAGTTGGACTGGCGCTAACCCCAACAATCACCTGACACACGTGCAGGTGAACGACTATTTTAAAAATCGACCAGCCAGAGTGACCAGCACCAAACCTTTTGGATCGGGGTCTTTGGTGACAGAGACTACAAACACTTTCACGAATGATGTCGTGACTGTGAGTGTCTCATCAACCACTCTCAACTCGCAACCCATCGGGAAGACAACTCAGAGAATTTTGGAGCTGAATGGTTTGGGAGTTCCGCTCAAGACAGAAACACTCAACGAGCCTGCACCAAACAGTTTTGGCTTTGGCATGCGGACCGAGCGCAATCAAAAATTCGACATGGCCAATCGGCTCACGCAAGCAACAGTAAAGATGAATGAATACGTGGCACCTTCCAGTCCTCCGCCGCCAGAAACAATTCATGGGTTGAGTCGCCTGATTGCAGCCGGCAAGCAACTGGTAGTCAGTTACGATTACACAAGCACGGGTTATGATGTGCTGGTGAAGTTCGCTGGGCGAACGATCAAGCTAAAGTATACACTGGCCAACGGAGATCTTAATGCTGGACGTCTTAAACATGTGAGCGTCTCTCAGATTCTGAAATCCAAGAC
>JBILFF010000131.1:0-5463 GCA_044351695.1 Bdellovibrionota bacterium | reverse complement strand
ATTTACAAGGAACGCCGAAGGTTGCGCCGCCGATTCACTTATTATTGGGAGAGAGTCTCTGGTCAGCTGACGAGTGACAGCCGTCGATTTTATTTTGTCACGCCACTAGCCCTCATTCCCTCCTTCACCAGCTCAAGCACTGTTCGCACAGCTACGGTCGACTTGAGTGTGGGGGGAATGTACATCAAGACTAAAGATCCATTTCCTCAAAATTCGACGTTTCAGTTTGTGTTGGAGCTGAGTCCGAAAAATAAGCTTCAGGGAGTAGCGCTTGTTCGCTGGGTAAAAGCGTTTTCTGATCGCGAGGGACCGGCTGGAATGGGAGTAGAATTTCTTCAGATGTCTGCAGAAGACAAAAATAAGATTCGTGCGTATCTAAAGCAGCGACGATGGTATCGCCAGGCCAAAGCTTAAAAATCTCTCTTCAGGAGCTCTGCTCGGATTTGGGATGGACTCTCGTCGGAGCGGTTGCTCCTGAGATCCCTGCGGCTCAAGCGGATTTTTTTTCGAAATGGATCGATGAAAAAGAGGGTCATCGACTCGCTTATCTCAAAGAGCGGCAGAGAGAAAGACTGGATCCCAAAGCTTACTTTCCTAAGATTCAAAGTATTCTTTGTTTTGGACTTCAGTACTTTCCGGGCTGGGCGGAGGGAGAAGTCAAGGTTGCCAATTATTCTTGGGGCGAAGACTATCACATCGTTCTGAAGAGAAAGCTCGAACAGAGTGCTCGCTGGCTTCAAGAGCGCTTGGGTTCTTTTGACTATCGCGCTTGTGTCGACACCTCACCCGTGCTCGAAAAAGTTCTAGCGGCTCAATCGGGAATTGGATGGCAGGGCAAGAACACTTTATTGATTCATCCTCAGCACGGCAGCACTCTCTTTCTGGGTGAGCTTTTTACTGATCTTCCTCTTCATCATTTTAACCTGCTGGATCCCATGGCAGATCACTGCGGCACCTGCACCCGCTGCATCGAGGCCTGCCCGACTCAAGCTCTTCAGCCTTATCAACTTCAGCTCGACCGCTGTATCGCCTACTGGAATCTGGAACATCGACAGGAGTTTGAGAGTCAAACCCCCGATTTTCAAGGCTGGATTGCGGGCTGTGATATTTGTCAGCAAGCTTGCCCCTGGAATCGTAAGCTTGAAAAGATTGAAATAAACCCCAGCGGCTTTGAGCATCTCACACGTGAACAAGCACAAACGATGAACTGGAAAGCCGCTACAAAAAACAAAGCTTTGTCGTACCTGCCGACAAAAAAATGGTTGGCTAATTTGAGGTGGCTAAATTTGTTAAAGCCCTGATCTAACTCTTTGATTAATCGCTCAAAGTGCTTTAGGTTTCGTGCCTGTGAACGCGCGAAGTTTAGCTGGCTCTCTCTTTTTGATTTCTTTTTTTAGCTTTCTGCCCCTCGCTTCTGCAGAGTCTAAGGCCTCATGGCACAAAACATCCAAACTCTGCTCGCTCTTGCTCTCAAAAACCCTCAAAACCTCCAACCCCCTAGCAGAACTCGGAAATCAGAAATTGAAAGACTTGGCCCAGCCTTCTCAAAGCATGAAGCGCTATTTGCTGCAATTAGCCTGGCATCGTGAAATCAGCCTGGTCACAAGCTTTAAATTATGGAGATTACTGAAGGCCTCTGAAGGACTTCAGCGAGAAAAAAACCCTCTCACTAAAGACCTCGAAAAAAGTCTCGACGAGATCTTTGTAGAAATCTCAGCAGGGTACGCTTCACGAAACGATAATGCTCTTCATATCGAGCAACGCAGAAATCCAAAAATGCGCGTTTTTCGACCAATGGTACGTCGAATCGCCGTTTTGTCGCAGTGGACCGCAATCACTTTGGGCACGCTTTGGGGTACCTATAATATTTTTAACTATGTGAATGCCCGAAGCCAGGGACTCACCGAAAATGCGATTTTAGACAGCCGGATGCGAAGCTTCTCACTGGAGCTAAGCCGCCGATGGGGCTGGAGTGAAAGGCCCTCTCTCAGCGCTAAAGATCAAGAAGCCTTTCTTCGCGGCTATCACGAAACCGAAAGCTCTCAGCATCATCAGATTCAGTACGGTCGCTCCAATTATATTGAATTTCAATATTCGATTGCGATCGAACTCAGCGCGATCGACCTGGCCCTCAAGCTAAAGAACAATACAATGCTCGAAGATAGTTTGTTCTCGATTTACGCGGGCTGGAGAATTCGACCCGATATCTTGCGCACACCCGAGTACGGCCCCAAGATTGATCAACGTGTGCAAAACATCTTTGATCAATTCGATCCAGATCGAAAGCTTTGGAGAAAATTCGAAAACGAACTTAACGAAATCCTAGACGAATCGGCCAGGCTGGCGCCTCCGGCCCCTTAAAACCTTCTTTTCGATATTCGAGCAGAACATCGGTCTGCACGTTTCCTCGACGCGTAAAATCGAGAGCGATTTTGAGGTAACGAGGATGAAGCGCGCTCTTTAGATCATTTAGCAAAAGATGTGCAAGTTCCTCATGATAGACGCTGCGATCTCGATACGAGTTCACATAAAGTTTAAGCGACTTCAGCTCAACAATGTGGGCGTCCGGAACATACCAAAGATGAGCCGTCCAAAAATCCGGAAAGCCTGAACGGGGGCACAAAGTAGTGCCCTCAGGACACGTAAAGTAAATTAAAGTCGGAGGCTCTTGAAACTTAAAAGGGATAGGCTCAAGACGGTTCTCAGCAATCGCTTTGGTCCCATGTTTTTCGCTCATACCTGGGCCTCTTATCAGCGTCCCTGGCTAGGCGCAAGTGAGCCTCCACAATCAACGGCTCGCCTCCGATCGCCCTCCTCAGTCCCTTAAAGCGATCAACCCAAGAAAGATCGGCGCATCGACTCAAGACTGGGTTCAGGACTTTGAATTACTGAAAGACCAGCGGCGCGAACGCTGGCCGCTGTACTCGGCCCGATACCGACCCATTTCAGCTTCCAAGCCTTCAATTCTCGAACCGAAAACGATCGGCGCAAAGACTTAAAACAAGAGGGAGAACTTAAAAAAATGCCGGCTATTTCTTTGCGCTTCATCAAAGACAGAACTGATCGGCGGAGACGCAAATACTTGATTCCATACGGGTAAATCACAGTGACGTGATGACCCTGAGCGCGAAGTTTTTTGACCAAAGCGGGATCTGCCTCAGCCGAGCGTGGAAAAAAAATCCTTGCGGGCTTTTGCTTCCTAAAGAACTCAAGAATTCCACGAGCCTGCGAATTTTTTAAAATAACTTTTTTCGCACGGCGATCTTTTAAGGATCGAGCCGAGGCTTCTCCCACAAAAACCCAAGACCCCACGTCGGGTATCTTTTTGAGATAGCGCAGTGTCTGAGCCGAGCTGATCAAAGCGAAATCGAAACGGCCGCTCACCACCCTCGTTCGGCGAGCAATGAAGCGATACGGAGATACCAAATGAGCTTTTAAGGGCTTCAAAGATCGACGAGTTGTCGCGTGGTATTTTTTTTCTCTTAAAACTAAAACCGCGGTCATGATGCCATCTGGCTTAAAATCTTTTTCGCGCCATGACTCATAAATCGATCAGCGAGTTTTTTGCCGAGATCCTCTGAATGCCCTACTGGACCCACAGTCGATTCCATCAGAACCGTTTGCGCCTCTGGGTCTGAGAGAAAAGCCCACATTCGCATTTGAAACTGCTCGATCTGACAAAAAGCCCCCAGTGGCAAAGCGCAATTCGCGCCCATCTCCTTCAGAAAAGCCCTCTCGGCGGTGATCGCCTGACCACTCAAATCGTGATGAATTCGCCGAAGTTTTAATCGAAGCTCATCGTCATCGTCTCGGCACTCCAAAGCAATCGCCCCCTGCCCAGGAGCCGGAATCATCGTTTGAGCGTCAAAGTACTCAGTGATCAAATTCTCATGACCTAAGCGTAGAAGTCCTGCGCCGGCCAAAACAATTCCATCGTACTGACCCTCCTGAAGTTTTTTTATTCGTGTATCGACGTTGCCACGAATATCAACCAGCTGTGCCGCGATTCCCATCGCTTTGAGTTGCGCCTTTCGGCGAAGAGAGGAGGTGCCGATTTTCATCGAGGATTTAAATGTCGATAGCGGTTGTTTGTTTCTCGAAAGAAAAACATCTCTTACCTCGCCCCGCTCCACAATAGCCGCTAATGAGCAGCCCTCCGCTAGACCGACCGGCATATCTTTCACGCAGTGAACACAAACATCGACCTGTCGATCGATGAGCGCCTTCTCTAGCTCTTTGACGTAGAGCCCTTTACCACCCATTTCCGAAAGCTTGATCGATTTGTCATCGCCAGAAGTTGTCATTCCGACAATCTCAAATTGATCGTCTGGCCAAGTGTCTTTAAGGAGCCAAAGAACAAACTCCGCTTGCCAGAGAGCTAAGGGAGAATTTCTAGTACCGATTTTGTATACTCGCGACATTTAATCTCTCTTTAAATTTTAAATAATTTGCGGAAGAAGTGAAGCCAAGTTTCTTCTTCTTCACCCTGTCTTCGAAGTTCTGAAATCGGATCTTGAACAATTTTATCAGCAAGACGGCGACTCATGCCCTCAATCTCCTTCCATTCACTTTCAGAAAGAGAAGGCAATCGTGTTCTTAGAGCATTGAGCTCTCGCTTTCTTAGTCCCTCTACTTTGAGTGAAAGCTCCTGAAAGGTCTCTTGCAATCGCTCTTGATTGGCATCGGCCACCACCCTTTCGACTTCGCCTCGGACGAAATCCAAGGCCCTCTCAAGCTCGCGCTGTCGGATCTCGACATTCTCTTCTGCAATTCTCTTCAGCTCGTCGATCCCGTAAATCAACACCCTTGAATCAGAAAAACGCTCCACCACGGGGGGAGCCGAAAGATCGAGTACAAAACAACTCTCTCGATCTCCGAGCCGACTCAAAAGATCCTCTCGCCCGATTCGCAGCCCATCCACAGCCACGACCAAAACATCTGACTTTTGCACGAGATCGGGCCAGTCCTCGACAACGCTGGCTCGAACCTGCTCTCGCAGAAGACTATCGACAAGACTCAGCGCTCTCGAGGGGCTTCGATTATAAATATAGAGTTGCTTGGGAGCAGTCGTTGAAAAATGCTCAGCGGCCAGCCGCCCCATATCGCCCGCCCCTAAAACACCGACAGAGAGTTGTGAAAGATCGCCTAAAACTCCCTCAGCCAACTTGACGCCAATCGATGGAACACTCACCGCGAGTCTTCCGATCTCTGTTTCTTGTCTAATTTTTTTGGCCACCTTCAGAGCACTCTGCGAGACCCGATGCAGTCTACGCCTCACAAAACCTTGCGTCTGTGCCTCTTCGTAAGCTTTTTTAAACTGTCCGGTGATTTGATTTACACCCACCACCATCGACTCTAAGCTCGCCACCACTCGAAACAAATAATCGAGCGCATCTCTGCCCTCAAAAACCTGGAATCGATCCCGACTGAGTTCAGCCTCTCTCGTCCAGACATTCAATGAAT
>JBILFF010000124.1:0-5861 GCA_044351695.1 Bdellovibrionota bacterium | reverse complement strand
GCCTGTCTGGGAAGCTTTTTGAGCCTCTTGCTTCAGGTCGAAAGAGAATTTCTGTTTGCCCTGTTCTTTTTACCTCTGGCCACACCCTTGTTTTTAGCAGCACTCTCTCTTTCTCTGAAAAACGAGCAGGCTTGGATCTGGGTTATGGCGATTTTTTTGGGACTATCGGTATTTCTTTCGGCTCTGCTTTTTGAGTTTTTCTTCGACGAATTAACACAATCTCATTAGGTTGTGGTTGGGAGTTTTGTTTTGAAGGCTCTATTTAGCATTACGGCCGTATCTCTTTTAGCGAGTCTCTTTTTTGTGCTCTTGTTGCTTCCTTTTGAGGCGACTCAGGGCCCTGTTCAAAAAATATTCTTTTTTCACGTGCCTTCCGCTTTTGCGATGTATTTTTTTGCGGTTCTGGGAGTGGTTTTCTCGATTGTTTATCTTCTGACCCGAAAGACGTCCTATGATCTCAAGGCGCAAGCTTCCATGCGATGTAGTTTACTTTTTGGTGTTTTAGTAATCCTTTCGGGGCCGATTTGGGCAAAGCCTGTCTGGGGAGTTTATTGGACTTGGGACCCTCGGCTTACTTTGAGTTTTGTCGTTCTTCTTCTTTTACTGTCTTATGTCTTTGTTCGCTCACTTCTTAAGGATCGTCAGCTAGAAGAAAAAGCTCGCTTGATTGGCGCCATTCTCTCCATTCTAGCCATCCCTTTTATGATTCTAACGCATTTGAGCGTTAAACTTTGGCGCGGTCTGCATCCCTCTGTTCTTCGCAATCCCGAAGGACTCGACCCGCAATTCTCAACCGGTCTACAGATCATGACCTTGTCGATATTTTTGCTCGGGCTCAGTTTGTTTTTTGTTCAAGGCCGCCTGCTCGAAGCTGAATCAAAAATCGAAGAATTGGAGCGACAGAATGGATAATCCTACCACCTACGCTTACTGGGCCATCGCCTATCTTATTTTTTGGCTGATCCCCTTCATTTTTCTAGGCTTTCTCTGGAGACGATTGGGCCGGCTGGAGAGGCGGCTCGAATCTTTAGGGAGCTCTCAGAAATCATGATGAAGCTATGGACGATCGGGCTGATAGCCTTTGCGATCGCAATCCTCTGCGCTTCAGTGAACGTCTTATCGGGTTTTGCTTTAACCAATCGCATAGAGTCAGCCGCCGAAGGCCACTTGATCCGTGGAATCGCCGCCTGCGTCTTTAGTTTCACTGGACATATTCTTTGCTTATTAGCTTCAGATCGAGCGACTCAAAAGCTCCGAGAAAAATGGGCTGAGGAGACTTCTCCGAATCGGGGCGACCTTCTTCGACAGTCTCAAGAACTGGCTCACCTTTGGTCATGGCTCGCCGCTGGAGCTGTTGTTCCCTCACTCATCACGGGCACTGTGGCTCAGCCCGGAAGCTTTCCTGTAGTTCATGGAGTCTTAGGCTTTGCTTTCATTGTAGCAGGAGTGGTAGCTATCGCTTTTTGGCTCAGATACATTCTCAAGCTTCGGGCGCTTCTAACCGCTTTTTGATTTACTTCTCCCCCCCAACTGTTATGAATATCTCTCTAGGGAACGGGAGAAATAAAAATGAAAATTTGTCTATCGCGATCGGTCGATCTGAAAAATCTTTTCGGAATTTTCTGCTTAGCCTCTTTACTTTTAGCCTCTTGCACAAAAAAGGATTCAGCCCCATCGACTTCTGAATCTTCAACCATCAAGATTGGTGAGTATGGCTCGATGACTGGCTCCGAAGCGAGCTTTGGAATTTCGACAAATCGTGGAGTCCGGATGGCAGTCGATGAGATCAACGCTGCCGGGGGGGTTCGCGGCAAAAAGCTAGAACTCATTACGCTCGACAACTCAGGCAAAGCTGAAGAAACGATTTCGGTCGTTCAAAGGCTTGTCAGCCAAGACAAAGTGGATGTCTTGATTGGCGAAGTGGCCAGCTCTCGTTCGCTAGCTGCTGCTCCGATTGCGCAACGGGCCGGAGTACCGATGATTTCACCCTCATCCACGAATCCCAAGGTGACCGAAGTAGGTGATCACATTTTTCGAGTTTGCTTCATTGATCCCTTTCAGGGAACAGTCATTGCAAAATTTGCGACTGAGAAATTGAATGCTAAGACCGCCGCCCTCTTCATCGACAAAAAAAGTGATTACTCTGTGGGGCTTGCCGAATTTTTTCGAAAAGCTTTCACAGAAAAAGGTGGAACAATCCTGGATGAACAGAGTTACTCCAGTGGCGACATCGACTTTAAAGGTCAGCTCACCAAGTTTAGATCCATCAAACCCGATGTGATCATGCTCCCAGGCTACTACACAGAAGTAGGATTGATCCTGAAGCAAGCTCGCGAGCTTGGACTCAAGTCTGTCTTTCTTGGTGGTGATGGCTGGGACTCTCCGAAACTTTTTGAAATCGGCGGAAAATCTTTAATCGGAAGCTACTTTTCAAATCATTACTCTGTTGAAGATCCTGATCCGAAGATTCAAGATTTTGTGAACCGATTTAAGGCACTCTATAACAGTGAAGTGCCTGATAGCATGGCAGTGCTTGGATACGATGCGGTGATGATGCTTCGTGATGCCTTGAATCGCGCGAGCACTTTAGATCGAAAAGGAATCCGAGATGCTCTCGCAGCGACCAAGGATTTTCGTGGGGTCACCGGAATGATCACGATGGATCAAAATCGTAACGCTTCTAAATCGGCCGTTGTGGTTGAGGTTCAAGATGGTGGTGCGCTTAAATTCGTCACTCGCGTAGACCCCACTTAAAGAGGGCTTGCGAAGACCGGAGGGCTTTTGTGGCAGAGTTTCTTCAGCACCTTTTGAATGGCCTCTCGCTGGGCGCAGTTTATGCTCTCATCGCTTTGGGTTACTCGATGGTCTACGGAATTCTGCAGCTCATCAATTTTGCCCATGGGGAAGTAGTGATGCTCGGGGCCGTTTCGGCTTTTTTAATGGCTCCATTTTTTGGAAGTCCCGTGGAACCATCCATCGTCTTGTTTCTGGTAGTTCTACTTCTGACGATGCTCATTTGCGGCTTCATCGGTTACTTTATTGAGCGTCTGGCTTATCGTCCGATCCGAAAAGCTCCGCGAATGAATTGTTTAATCACTGCCATTGGCGTCAGTCTGTTTCTGCAGTACGCGACACAGCTTCAAATTAAGCTCCCCCAACCGATCGATGTTGGATTTGCTTCGATTGGCAATGTTGGATTTGGTGCGATTCCACAGAGCTTTCCAGAAATTCTTAAGAAGATCACGGTAGTCGAATGGGAGGTAGCAGGAGAAATCCTAACGATTTCAAATTATCAATTGGTGATTTTGCTGATGACTCTCATTCTTGTCTTAGGCTTGCAGTGGATTGTTTACAGCACCAAGCTCGGCAAAGGGATGCGAGCAGTATCGGAGAGCACCGATATCGCCAAGCTGCTTGGGATTCCTGTGAATCAGATTATTGCTTTTACTTTTGTTCTCGGCAGCATGCTCGCGGCATCCGCTGCGATTATGGTGTCGATGATGTACCCCCGTGTCGATGCCATGATGGGAAGTCTCATGGGACTCAAGGCTTTTGTGGCGGCCGTGTTGGGAGGCATAGGTAATTTGCCAGGAGCGGTTTTGGGTGGACTTTTAATGGGTGTCGCCGAAATGATGACCGTTGGTTATTTGTCATCTGACTTTAAAGATGCCATTGCTTTTCTCATTCTGGTGGCGGTGCTTTTGATTCGACCGTCTGGACTTCTCGGAAAAGTCAGATTGGAAAAAGTATGATGAGAGGTCTCATCAGCCCCAGTCTCAATGTGATTTTATCGATTGCTTTAGCTCTTTTTTGTTTTCAATTTGTAGGTCTGTATGAGCAGACCATTATTGCGATGGTGGGCATCAATATCATTCTCGCTGTCAGCTTAAATCTTGTGAATGGCTTTACGGGGCAATTCTCGATGGGCCATGTGGGCTTTATGTGTGTGGGGGCTTATCTGAGTGCCTGGCTCTCGACGGTTTTGATGCCCCAATTTGGATTTTGGCAGGATTGGCTCACCACTCCTATTCTTCGAGAATTTGTTTTCTTGGGCCTCTGTATTCTTGGCGGTTTGGTTTCGGCAGCTGTAGGCATACTCGTCGGCATTCCTAGCTTACGACTTCGCGGCGACTATCTGGCGATCGTGACGCTAGGCTTTGGAGAAATTATTCGAATCCTTATTTTAAATGTCGATGCCGTCGGCGGAGCTCGGGGCCTCGGCGGCATTCCTCAAATGTCAAACTTGGCTTGGATTTTTGCGTGGGCAGGATTGACCTGCTTGTTTTGTTACCGAATTTTGCAAAGCACCGCAGGAAAACAATTTATGGCAGTACGCGATGATGAAACAGCAACTAATGCCATGGGTCTTTCGACCACCAAGATCAAAGTGCGTTCTTTTGCTTTAGCCTCTTTTTTTTCAGGTGTGGCGGGAGTTCTCTTTGCTCACCAGCTTCAGTATTTGAACCCAGGTACTTTTACCTTCAATTATAGTTTTCAAGTGATCGCCATGATCGTACTCGGCGGACTGGGTAGCCTTTCGGGCAGCGTGGTCGCAGCGGCGCTGCTGACTTTTGGACTTGAAGCTTTGCGGATGCTTCAGGATCTCACGGGCTTAGATCTTCGCATGGTCATTTATGCTTTGATCCTCATCTTGATTATGCTGACCCGCCCCGAAGGAATTTTTGGCCAAAAGGAAGTCTGGCACGTTTGGCGCTGGATTCAAGCTCGATTCCGAAAGGCGGCGGCCGTATGAGCTTAGGGGAGCGCATTTTGGATGTGCGAAATGTAAGCATTCAATTCGGTGGGCTTAAGGCCGTTCAAGACGTGAGCTTGAATGTCGCCGCACGCGAACTTGTGGGCCTGATTGGCCCGAACGGCGCCGGCAAAACTACACTTTTTAATCTGATTACGGGCGTCTACAAACCCAGCCAAGGTGAAATCATCATCAATGGTCGATCGACAACGGGCCTGTCCGCATTTGAGATCACCAATACATGCAAATCGGCTCGGACCTTTCAAAACATTCGATTATTTAAAGAGCTTAGTGTTCTCGACAATGTGTTGGTCTCCTCGCACCGCCAAATTGATTATGGATTCTTTTCAATTCTTTTGAAAACCAAACACTATCGCGAGTCAGAGCTACGCATCCGAAAACGTGCGATGGATTTGTTAGATATTTTTGGCCTTCAGTCTTGTGCGGAAGAATTAGCCAAAAATTTGCCTTACGGTGAGCAGAGAAAACTGGAGATTGTTCGAGCTTTAGCCACAGACCCAAAAATTATTTTTCTCGATGAGCCCGCTGCCGGAATGAACGATGAGGAGACCGCCCATCTTCTCAAACTCGTTCGCTTTGTGCGCGATGAGTTTAAGATCGGGGTCTTAGTGATTGAGCACGATATGAAATTTATGATGGGCCTTTGCGAGCGTATTTATGTTCTTGATCACGGACAACTGATTGCCGTGGGCAAGCCCGAAGAGATTAAAGTGAATCCCGAGGTCATTAAAGCCTACCTGGGCGAGGAGGAGGCTGCTTGAGTGCCCTCCTGCAGATTGACGATCTCAAAGTGAATTACGGTGCCGTGCAAGCTCTGCGCGGAGTCAGTCTTCATGTGGATCGAGGAGAGATTGTTACTCTTCTGGGAGCTAATGGTGCAGGTAAGTCGAGTCTTCTGAAGAGTGTCATGGGAATGACCTTTAGTCGAAGCGGTCGAATTTCTCTAGATGGCGTAGAGATTCAAGATCGCAAGACCGAAGATATCGTTAAAAGGGGAATTTCGTTGGCTCCCGAGGGGCGCGGAATTTTGAGCTCCCTCAGCGTCATGGAAAACCTTGAGCTCGGAGCTTTTCATCGCAAGAACTGG
>JBILFF010000074.1:0-10799 GCA_044351695.1 Bdellovibrionota bacterium | reverse complement strand
AGGATCTGGCCGAAATCGAAAAATCGCTCGAAGAAATTGGTAAAAACTTTAGCTTCAATCAGCCCCTGCGTCAGGGACATGAGCTTTTGACGATTGGCTTCGGAGTTCATCGAAACACAATGCAGCAAATGGTGGCTGGCGCCGACTCAGACTGTAGAGTTTTTTCAAGCACCGGAGATTACCGATTCATGGGAGATCCCGACCGAATCAACCCTGGCCCTTACAAAACTTGGTCTTTTGCCCATGGCTGTGATGCCTCCCACGGAGACTCAGGATCAGCGATTGTTGATCGCTCAAGCTCTGAGGTCCTTGGAATTATTTGGACGGGAGCCTTTCCAAAAAAATCAGAGACTCAGGATTCTCGTATTCTTGAAGAATGGATTCGCGAGAACAACGAAGTCATGATTTGGAGTCAGCTCTCTTACGGAGTACCTGCCGACAAAATGGCTCAAGTTCTATACGAAAAACTGGCAGAGGATGCTCGCAGCAAAAAGCCAAAGATCGACAAAGAAACTAAACAATTACTTCGAGCTCTTTTGACGAACGGCGGTGCCGTAGAGCCGAATGTGAAAAACTAGAGTTCAGTAGCGGCAAGCATAGAGCATTATTTAGATTCACTGAAATCGGAGATCATGTAAGCTTCGGCGCATGAGTACCGAATTACTTTTTAAGTGCGCAGTCACCCAGCCCATCAAGATGCTTAAGAACCTCTCGAACTTTTTAGAGAAGGGCGTTTCTTATGCAGAGCAAAAGAAATTCGATCGAGATGTTTGGCTTCAGACACGCCTTGCCCCTGATCAATTCCCTCTCGTACGACAGGTACAAATCGCCTGCGATGCCGCCAAATTTGGGGCTTATCGCTTGATCGGCAAAGAGGCGCCGGCAGTAGCTGATCAAGAGAAGAGCTGGAGTGAGCTCAAAAGTCGAATTGACTCGACGATTCAGATTCTTTCGAGCTTAAAGCCCAGCGACTTTGAGGGTGCCAGTGAGCGCAAAGTCACCCAGCCCCGCTGGGAAGGCAAATGGCTCACAGGCGAGGAGTTTCTTGTTCAGCACGCACTACCCAATCTTTACTTTCACATCACCACGACCTACGCACTTTTAAGGAGCAACGGCGTTGATGTGGGCAAGAAAGACTATCTGGGTGAAATGCCCTTCAAGAGCTAAGCGCTGCTCTTAGAGGCAAGAACTCCAGATTCTCCCCCACCACTTTAAGCAAAGCCTGGTGGATCACCACCATCGCTAAAGAGTCCTGAGCGCAGTAGGCCAATAGATTTTGGCGCATTCGCTCTCGCTCTTCGGGCTCCAGCTCTCCACTCAGGAGACGAAAGAGCTGCGCTTGCGCTTGGCCACCATTTTTGACAGCGAGGCTGTCATACTTAAGCTCAGGCGCAAAGTAGGGCAGAACTTTTTTAATACTCACCGATCCGCTGAAATTGCGGTGGTAAAAATGATGTTGAAAAGCATCTTCAAGATCCCAAAATCTTTGCTCAAGATCTAAAAGAAACTCTCGATCTTCTGCAAAGGCCGCAGCGAGCTCTCGGATCAAGGATCTTTCAAAGTCGTCGTGATAGGCCACGATTGAACCTGAAGATCGAAAAACTTTCTTCATGGCCTGCACACACTCGACGCGAGGATCCACTCCCGCTTGTCCACTTGCTAAGAATTCGTGATGCTCGAGTTCACCACCTGGTTCATGTTGCACATGACAAGAGAATTGAACCGGGATTCTTTGATAAGGACGCATTCCCGGCAAGACTGGAATCACCGGTGCTATGGTCTCAAAGTCAAAATAGTAAATCGGATACTCAATCTTTCGCAAAAGCTGCACCAAACCCTCGCGATCAACGATAGGCTGATCGGTTTTGCTCGCGAGAACTTGAATTTGCTGAAATCGAGTTAACTCCACCTCATCTTTAAACTGCGAGAGCAGTTGAGTGCCTTGATGATAGAGCTCAAACTTTGTGGGCTTTCTTTTTCGGTAGTTGTAGAGCTCTAAAGTCGAGCCTTTGGGAACAGTCGCCCAACACTCCGACTTAAACTCGCAAGCATAAGGAGCCGAGCATTGCCGACCGATGAGCACCGACGGAGCCTCTTTGCTTTCTAAAACGCTCATCAAAGATTTTACTCGGATCGCCACGCTCGGAATCATTTGCTGAGCGGCTTCGGTAAGATCTTCTTCTGCAAAAAAGGCATCAAGATCCGGGTAAACCACCTGATTATTCACGTAACTTAGAATTGCTTTTCGAATTTTAAGACCGGCTCCCTGAAGCACCATCAACTGAAAGGCGATATCTTCTAAGTGCTCGGGCTTTAGCTCAGTGGTCGATTTCACCTCGATCAAATCCCAGCTTCCGTCAAAATTATTTCGTAGGATATCCACTCGCACCAAGAGATTCTGATGAATGACGGCCGCCTCAAACACCGCTGGGACCTGCAAGTCGCTCGTCAATTCTTTGGTTCGCTGCACGGCCCGATCCAAGGAACTGCCCGACTCTTCGATGAGCACTCCTCCCGGAAAACTTTTACGAGCGAGTTGCCCGATACTCTGACCCTGCGAGAACCGTAGCTGTAAATCCTCACCCGGTGCGGCTGCTAGCTCCGGTGTTCGCGCCAAAAGATAGAGCCGCTTAGGACACTGAACCCCAGCGGTGTAGTGCGACTTGGTGATTTGTAGGCTTGTCATACGTCCCTCCCCCATTCTGATCCGTACACTCATGGCCTAACTGATCGATCGGTCGAACTAAACTCTCGATGGAATCTAAGATTTGAAATACTCCATCCAACATATTTTCAGTGTAAATCTAGTTTCTCTTAAATCATGCAAACAAAATTTGTTTGAGATCACTTTTTTTATTTTTCAGGTGCAAAAATGGAAATCACTTTATTCGTCAGAGGCTCTGTGAAATAATTAAGTCTCAAGACCAAAAAACAACCCACCCGATGCGTCTTCTTAAAAATTTCACCGAAAAACAAAGCTCGAAAGTGCATGAAATGATTGAGCCCTTGGGGGTGTTGAAATTCCTTGTAACGGATGCTACGAAATTGCATCTATGAGGCGTTTGAGCATCCTTTTGACGGCTCTTTTTACCTGCGCAGGAGCGCTGTCTCCCGCTCAAGCCGCAAGCTCCCCGGAAGAGCAACAAAGCCCTCCTGGAGCAAGCCTAGCCTCCGGGTGCGCACAGGGTCTGGTCTCGACACAGGGATTTCTAGTGGCCACAATGGGCTCCCCCACGATCACTGGTATTGCTCAGCAAGCTAATCTATTGCTCGATGGAATCGTTACTCAAGCGACACAAGCGGGTCTTGCCGGCAGCCTGATTGAAGAGCTTTCTCCCTCGGGAGAGCGTCAACGGGTACTCGAGTTTAGCTCGGCACTCGACAAACTGCAGCTTCCCACAAAATCGGGCCTCCCGATCTCTGAACTCCCCAGCCCGCTTCAGGAGGTGGTTTTAAAAGTGATTCGCCTCTATATCGATCAAGCACCAGAGGCGCTGCAAAAGAGTTTGATTCGATCCGTAGAGCTTTATGATCGAGACGAAGCGCAGATTTATCTGAGAATTCAAGGCAGCGATCGAGCTGATAATGCTGATCGCTCATGGTTCATTTTTATCAAAGCCGAAAGCTCGCCCTCTTTTGTGATTGAGTGGGTGGCCCTCGACGACTCAGGCGTCGATATTCAAAGCATCCTTCGGGTCCAGGCTCATTCCTTTTGAGTGTGGGAGTATCGGTCCAGCCACGATTCTCTGAAGATGGCTGGGGAGGTAGGATTCGAACCTACGAATGGCAGAGTCAAAGTCTGCTGACTTACCACTTGTCGACTCCCCAATGCCGTCCACAAGCTAAAAACTTATCGGCTCACGGTCAATAATTCAAAGCGAAGCTTTTTAGGGAGCTAAAGTCGTCGAATAGACACGCCAACCCGCTTGGCTTAGCCAACCCGCGGCCTTGTTGCGATCTCTCAAGCTGCGATAAATTCCAAAAAAACACGATCCAGAGCCACTCATTTGCCCCGTGAGGGCTCCACTTTGAGCGAGCCCTACTTTCAGGCGTCGGAGCTCAGCAAATCGCTCTAAAGCTAGCTCCTCGAAGTCATTCTCAAGCCGAGGGAGATCCAAACTCCAAGACTCGGCTGGGTTTTCGGTATCAAGGGGCCAAGTCCGGCAAGCCTGAGCTCTTAGGCGATCGAGCTCGCGATAAGCCCACGCCGTGCTGACCTTGGTCCGCCTAGGCTGCACCACTAAAAGGGGTCGTGACGGAATTTGTACGGGCGTTAAGCGCTCCCCCCGGCCCAGGCACCAAGCCGCGTTGGTGGGGCTCAGAAAAAACGGCACATCCGAGCCTATGTCTGCGGCAAGGTCTAGGAGCTCCCTCGTGGGCAGCTTAAAAAATCGCCCCAGCAAAAGCAGAATGCTGGCTGCATTACTACTTCCGCCGCCCAAACCGGCCTCTGTGGGTATTCTTTTACGGAGCCGAACGCGCATCTCAAACGAAAGCGAGAACCGCTGGCTCAAAGCATCGGCTGCTCGAAATAGAAGATTCTTTTCGAGTGGAATACCCAGTTGATCGCCCGAGAAACGAAACGAAAAAGCTTTTGATCTTTCGATCGAACCCGAAATCAAATCTCCCCACTGAAGCCGCGCCATCAAACTGGCCAAGTCATGAAAGCCATCGTCTCGAAGCCTTCCGATACGAAGAACTAGATTTACTTTGGCCGGAGATGAAACCTGAAATTTCATTCGTCACTCAAGTCAAATGCCAAAGTTCCTCCTGAACTTCCCTCGGGCAAATCGAGTTCAATCGGCTTCATTTTCTTGTTCACACAATCGACCATGGCATTCGAGAAATCCGTGGGTGCTGACTCCGTGTAAGCCTTGGCTCGACCCTTCGAACTAATCCGAAAAACCAGCTCCAACTTGCTGGGTCGAGAAGAGAACATGGACTTGACCTCATCATGACATACTTTAACCGAGGGCATAATCGCAGGCGCTAAGCGCTCTGTTTCAAGTGTACTCAGCTCTCGCTGGGGAATTTCTTCGCGTGGCTCACAAGCCCAAAGCATGCTCGAACAGAACAGAATGGCATATCGGCGCATGTCCATTTCCTGCCCCATCCGCCCCATCAAGGTCAAAGATTTAGGCTCAAAAGACATGAGATTTTGCCCTCCTTTCGTGGCCCAAGGATTGCAAACCTAAGGTTTAAGGGAGCGCTTCGAATGAAGTATCGTCTAGGGGTAGTTATTGCCATCCTGGCTACAGGACTCTGGTTTTTCTTCGATAAGAGTGAAGAAAAATCTCAGACAGCCGCTGAAAATCAACCCTCTTATCTTCGATTTATCGAAGTATCGAGAGCGGAGCTTTTTCCGAGCCATTCAGAGCCCAGACTAGAGATCGTCAAAATCTGTCAGGGAGAGATGGGCGAGGAGCTCGGCTATGTACGGCCCATTCCGAAGACCATCGTCTTTTTCAAAAGCCCCGATGGTACTCCCGAGATTATCACCGCTAGAGTGCGCCAGTTGGAGTCTGGGCAAAGACATGCTCGAGAAATTCAAACCCAAAACGTTCGTGACCTGAATCACTTTCTTCTCTCTCAATCGGGAATTGCTGCTGAACATGGTCAGCTCGTCACTCTTCGTGAAATCGACTCCGAAAAAGGAAGCTCTCGCTATGAGGCTTTGATGGCCGAAGCCACAAGCCTCTGCACCTCGGCCTTTGAGGACTGGACACAAAGAGACCTCGAAATGGAGGCACTTCGAAATCAAATAGAGTCTGAAGCAAGTGCTTATGTCGCTATCGAATGGCCTTTAAATGAAGAAGAAAGCTCACTGGAGATTTTTTTTGAAATCAACGGAAGACCGCAAAAAGCCGAGTTCCTCACGGAATTGTTTCGAATTTAAAAACTGAAGCCACACCTAAAAATTGAATAGCCACAGTGGCTGCATTTGCTAAATCTTTCTGATGATCCGAGGGGAGATTTTACGGCATCAGGTTTCAAGAACGGTTTTTTCTCAAAAGCTGTTTTTTATTTTGACCCTTCTTGCGCTCATTCTCCCCAACCCAAGTGTCTTTTCGGAGCCCGTCCGAATCTCTCCTCAAGAGAAGCAAAAGATTGCCCAAGCCTTTATCGAAATCGCACGCATTCAGTGCAAAATTCATTTGGTTAAATGGATCTCGCTCTTAAATCCAAAATCTAGATATCGAATTATTGGCGCGAACCCCCACTTTGTTGAAGACAGCTTTCTGAGCATGGGCCTAGCTCGATTCGCTGACTATAATGCGCCCCAAGTTTGGGTAGAGAGTCGTCAGATTCCGCGACTTCTGGACGGTAGAGCTCCGAACTCTGCAGCCTTTGTGCTCGATTTGGGCTGTGGCGTCGGCGACTCAGCAAAATTTTGTTCTCTCTTTGCGCATCCGCAGTGGCATATTCATGGACTTGATTTAAGTGAGGAGTTTGTGGCTCTCGCTCAAGCTCGAGCGCAAGCAGCTCACTACCAAAATCTACAAGGTCAAAAAATTCAGACCTCTTTTTATGTTCAAAATTTAGCCGACCCATTGATGCTCAACTCTGAGCGGCCGATTCCTGCAGAGTCAGTCGATTTTGCCTACTCGAGTGGGGTGGTTGGACTCTATATGAACCCTGAGTCTGCGAGTCTTTTAGTCAAAAATCTATTCCGAGTGATCAAGCCGGGCGGCTGGATTGCTTTAGACTCAGGCCCCGCTATTCGATCGGGTCCACTACGAGAGCTTGTGACCCGCGAGGGATTTGTTTACGAAGCTCGAGTGAAAAGTATTTGGATGGATCCACGTCCCAAGCTCATTTTTCGAAAACCAGCTACTGATCTTTCGAAGACTGATTAGGATCAAAACGCGCGCGTTCGCCAAAAGGAACAAAAGGAACTGAAGGATCAGATCTTCTGCGCCGTCTCCATAGGACAATCTCTTCTCCCATACCCCAACCGAGATATGCCACAAAACATCCAAAGAGCGCCCATTCTCGAAATGAAAACACGAGGGTCACTAAAAAAATAACGATCATCATCGTCAGCATCGGACGACCCTCAAGGGCTTCCAACTTTTTAAAGGATCGAAATCGAATATTTGAAACCATTAAAAGTGACAGGATGATCGTTACTCCTAAAACTAAGTAACGAAAAACTTCTGGATCAAAGGGATGCGACAGCATGGCGGTCAGTGATGCGCCCCCAGCCGCTACGGGAGAAGACATCCCCTTGAAATACTTTCTTGAAGCCGGACTCTCTTCTGACAACACATTAAAGCGGGCTAATCGAAAGGCGGCACAAGCTACAAACAAAAAAGCCCCGAGCAAGCCCCAACGACCTAATTCATGCAGTTGTGAAGCATAAACAAGCACCGCGGGCGCCACACCAAACGAGACAACGTCAGCAATACTATCAAACTGAAAACCAAACTTGCTCTCAGCTTTCATGAGTCGCGCAAGGCGCCCATCCAGCCCATCCAAAAACGAAGCGAGAATAATAAAAACGCCAGCGACTCCAAAGCCTAGTCCGACGCCCATCATCTCTTGAAAACTCAGAATAATCGCATAGAAACCACAAAAAAGACCGACCCCCGTTAGAAGCGAAGGAATCACAGCAATGGTCGCCTGCCTTTTCGAGCGCTTTTTAGGAATTGAGATTTCATCTCCGCTTAAGTTCATCGAAAGTGATCTCCTTCATACTCCGGATTCAAATCCGATACATCCGCTAAAGGTCGAAGATCGGCTCGATCCAAAAACTTGAGACTCAAAGGACTCGATCGAGCCGCCACCTCTTGAGAGCGAAAACTATAAACGGGCAAGCTTTTTGAAAAAGCCCACATCTTTACGATCGCTAATCCCACTCGTAGACCCGTGTAAGATCCTGGGCCTGTGCCCGCCGCCAAGGCTCTCACCTCGTGGGCAGAGGTGTTGGATTCATTTAAAAGCCTTTCAATCAAAGAAAAAATGACTTTGGATTGCTGATAGCTTGGCTCAAAGTGATCAACGCACACGACAGGCCGATCTTCTCCCTCGCGCAAAATCGCCACACTGGTGTTCAGAGAAGATGTATCAATGGCTAAAATCACCACTTGTCCTACTGAAAGATTTGAAAAATTTTGTCAAAAAAGTGGTAACGAACAAAATCATTGTACAAAACAAGAACAAAGAGCCCGAGCAGAATCACCATTCCCACCTGAGAGGCGATTTCCATCGTTTTTAAGCTCACTGGACGTCCACGAATCCACTCTAAAACAAAAAAGGTCGCATGCCCCCCATCCAGCACAGGAATCGGAAACAAATTGACCAAACCCAAACTGATTGAAAGCAAAGCGAGTGTTTTCAAAAAAGCTACCCAACCGGATTGGCCTCCACCCGCAACACGGTAGCTATTGCCCGCCACCTTAAAAATCATAATGGGGCTACCCAAAGTACTGAGCGATAGTTGCCCGGTAACGAGCTTACCCAGTGCTTGCCCCGTCAAAGAAATCAACTCCCAGGTTTCGTGGACTCCCTTTTTAAACCAAACCGCCGGACTCCACGATTGCTCCACCACGTACGCCGCCTCGGCACTCAAAAAAGGCGCCACCCCAATTCGGGGCGTCTCTTGAACTGTCAGAGGGTTGTCTTTACCCATCATGGAATCTTGTAGAACCGTGGACTTCGCTCGAATGCTGGATTTTAAAATTTCACCATCACGGCTCCAAACAATTTCGAACTCACGCCCCGCCGCGGCCTTCACCAAATGGGGAACATCCTCCCAAGTTTTCAGAGCGGTTCCATCGATCGAAATCAAACGATCGCCTTGTCGGACTCCAGCAAGATAAGCAGGCCCCGCTTCTTTTTGACGCGACCCCTCTTTTACAACGACCTCTTGAGACACCTCACCCACCACCAGTTCAATCGGTTTCACTCCCAGTCGATCTAAAACACTCCCCTCACCAGCCGACACAGAGAGTTGAACTTGTAGGGACTCTCGCTTCTCACCTCTGGACAAATCCAGCTTGAGGCTTCCAGACGCTCCATGAATCTCAAGCGCTTGATACATCTGCTCAAGACTCAGAATCGCCACTCCATTGATTTTTTCAACGCGATCAAACTTCTGAACGCCCGCTGCTTCGAGAGCTAATCCTTTGCCCTCAAAATAAATCTGCGGGACTTTAAAGAAAGGACCTACTCCCATACGGCCCACATCGATCTCTTCACCAAAGCGCGATCGACCTTTCGCTAACTCCGGCACCACTTCGACATTCAATTTTTGAGTCTGTCCCGACGCTAAATCGAGACGCTCCACCGACAAACTCAATTTTTGATTGGCAGCGCTACGAATCTTCTCTTCTAACTTTTGCCATTCCTGAACAGGCTCGCCGTTCACCGCCACAATCTGATCCCCCGATTGGAGACCAGCAAGGGCTGCAGGCTTTCCGGCCTCAGTCACACCGATCACGCTCTTCACATTCGGAATACCCACCATCAACATGATGGCGTAAATAAAAAGCGGCAGAACGAGATTGAAAACCGGGCCCCCAAAAACAATTAAAAGCTTTTTAGGGGGTGTTTGCGTGAGAAAGCCTAACTTCGCTTCTTCAGCGTCATATGTTTTTGAAGGATCATCGCCAGACATTTTGACGTATCCACCCAGAGGCAAAAGCGCGATGCGATATTCAGTGTCACCCCATTTTTTAGACCAGAGCGCCGGTCCCATTCCCATCGAGAATTTTTCGACACGCACCCCGCACCATCGGGCCATCAAAAAATGGCCCAGCTCATGAACAAAAACGAGGGTAAAAAATAAAAGGGCAAAAAAACCAATGTTCTGGAGGTATTCCCAAATCATGCCTTGATCTTGCTATATTCAGGGCTTTTCGTCACCCCCTGCATAGAGGCCTTCACTTCTAAATCCAGGGCAATAAGATCCTCCAGACTTCCAAAAAGGCTACCCCGAAAGCGCTCAAGAGCCGCCCCAATGAGATCAGGAATCTCTAAAAAGCCAATCTGATCCTCTAAAAACGCTTGAACAGCGACTTCATTTGCTGCGTTTAGAATAACAGGACCTTCATCTCCCATTTGCAGAGCTTCGCGAGCGAGCCTCAAGCAGGGAAACTTTTGCTCATCCGGCGCCTCAAAATCCAAACTTTTTAGAGCCACCAGGTCCAGTTCTTTGGGCAAATCCAGCGAGAGCCGATCAGGATAGGCCAGAGCAAGAGCAATTGGAATCTTCATGTCCGAAACTCCAAGCTGCGCCATGAAGGAGCGGTCCGTATACTCGACCATGGAGTGAATAATGCTCTGGGGATGGACCACAATTTCAACTTGCTCAGGCCTCACATCAAAGAGCCGAATCGCCTCGATAAACTCTAGGCCCTTGTTCATCATTGTCGCTGAATCGATAGTGATCTTCGCTCCCATCACCCAATTAGGATGTTTGAGAGCTTGTTCTTTTCGGACGTGAACAAACTGCTCCACAGGAAGTTTTCGAAAAGGACCCCCACTTGCTGTCAAAATGATACGCCGAACTCGTCCAATCGAATTTCCCATTAAGGCCTGAAAGACTGCCGAATGCTCTGAGTCCACCGGCACTAACTGAGTTTTCTTTCCCTCAAGAGCTTTGCGAATGAAAGGCCCCGCCATCACAAGGACTTCCTTATTTGCAATACCAACCACTGGGCAATCCATCTCAATTGCTTTGAGAGTCGCTCTCAAACCAAACGTACCCAGCATCGATGCCATCAGAACATCGGGTCGAGTCAAAGCCACTAAATCTTCGTGACCTCGATCCCCCACAAAAACTTCGATTCCCGACA
>JBILFF010000031.1:0-19326 GCA_044351695.1 Bdellovibrionota bacterium | reverse complement strand
TTTTCTTAAGTGGGAGTGCGGGCGTTCAGCCTGAAACAGGATTGTTTTTGGAGCACGGGGGAACTCACTCTCGTGCCATGATTCATGCTTCTCGATCTGCATACGAGCGGACTGGGGATGACCCTTCTAAAAGCAATTTTCGTTTTTCGCTCTTGTATGCGCCCGATTGTTTGTCGGACTACTCGCAGTGGCGAAAGTCTGTGATGAACTCCGGCTTTAGAATTATTAATATGTCATTTTCAAATAGCTACGACCCTCTTCACTGCGAGAGAATTTCAACGGATCTACTTAAGTTTTCAGATGACCCGCTGCTTTGGGTTCTTGCTGCAGGAAATGATGGCAAGTCATCGAGTAGCAAGGCTCTGGGTTGTCCCCAAAATATCCTGAATCCTTCGTGGATTCGAAGAAGTATTCGAGTTGCTGCAGTCGATCGCGCGAACAGAGTTTGGGATCTTTCAAATACGGGAGATACCATCGAGCTCGCTGCACCAGGCTATTTTGATGATTCAAATGTAAGCACCTCACTTGCTACTGCCGTCGTTTCGGGCGCAGCCAACGAGCTCTATCGTAAAGCAATGAATTCTCTTCAAATCGATAACCATGATTTAAGCCCTCAGCTGATCCGCATGGCCTTGATACTCGGGGCAAAAATGCCCCACGGACGTCCGCTTCAAGGAGTGATCTCAGGAGGAATTGTAGACGCGCGTAGTTCTTGGAAGCTTTTGACTGAGCTGGCGCGGGTTCAAAAAGATTATCAGGCCGAGGGCGATCCTGAGAGCTTCAATCATTTGATGAGTTATATTCACCTGGGGATCGTCCCCCAAAATACAGCTCAAGTGATTTTCGCTGAGCTTTACTGTCCAGGTGTAAAGTATGACAGCTGTAGAGAAGCGAAGCGCAAAGTTGAATATTTAAAGTCAATGCAGGTCGTTCGATAGAAAGATTTATATGAAAAAATTATTCTACTTCACTGTAACGTTTTTAGTGATGACTCTTAGTTTGTTTTTAATCAATCAGCGATCCCGAGGAGAACGAGTGGAGCTTGTGAAAGCTTTATCACCTTCAAGCGTGGCGAAGGGGATCTCTAAGACTGAGCCTGTGAAGCCGATACAGAGGCATGAGAGTTTCGCAGGTGCCGCTCTTACTCATCAAAATGTAAAATCAGATGAGCCAACGGATGCGAACTTCTTTAAAAAGGCTCATCCACTTTTTCATCGATTCTTTGAATTGAAGGGGCGTGTGCTCCTGAGGGCTAGTGAAGAAGATGAGCGTGAGCGCCTGTTGATGGACAAAGAGCTGCAAGAGAAGGCTTTTGATTTAATATTTAATATTGAGGAGCAGCGCTTCGATCTGGATTCAGAGATTCAGAGGCTTTATGCTGTGGACTTTTTGGATAGCACAATCGAGTGGAGGGACAATCCTACGCGAGGAAAAGTGATTGCTAGGCTGGCGGATAAACTGGAGCTTGAAGAAGCAGTGGTTCCTCAGGATCACCGCCTTTATGCGAGTATCATGATGGATCGAGTAGAGCTCCTGATGAGCTTGGTGCATCATCAGCCGGAGCTTTTAAGCAGACTGTCGAATCCGAAATCCAGACTCGGCCAGAAAACGTTTGCGACAGCGCTTAATCAATGGCGAGAGATGGCTGTGCTCGATATCGAAAATCGAGCAAACAATGCAATCAGAAAAAAGTTATCAAAAAATGGACGTGATAGAGATGATCAAGTGCACAAGGGAGCCTGGTGATCAGAGGCTAGCAAAAGAGTTATAAAGAAGCTTGTTTCCTTCGAAACATAAAATGCACCTCTGTGAAGTATAGTCGCAGCTGGTAAAAAGAGGATCTCTCGACAAAGTCCGGCTTCTACTTTATTTTATATTTATGAGGCGGCATAAGAATCTTAGACATGTCGTTATCGTTGACGATGAGCCAGATTTACTGGGTTTGATCGAAGATCATTTTAAAGAAATGGGTGTCCCGCAGATTTCTTGTTTTTCATCGGCCCAAGAGGCTTATGATTTTTGCGTGAAGCGGATTGGGACCGGTTTTTCTCCGTCTGTGATTATTAGTGATCTTTCGATGCCCGAAGTGACGGGGCTGATGTTTCTCGAAAAGTTAAGAGCAAACAATTTTTTGAGAAAGATTCCTTTTGTGTTGATGACTGCATTTGGTGAAGAAGAAAAGATCAGGGAAGCCATTCGCTCCGGCGCTCGAGATGTTCTTGCTAAACCTTTTGAGCTTTCATTTCTGGATGAGCGCCTCTCTTTACTTTTTGATGAAGAGTCCAAAAAAATAGTTTGATCACTTCTGAGGCGATTCGATTTAAAATTTTGCTTTATTAATTTTTCGGTTTTCCGCCTCTTTGATGAAGCCTAAAATACCACAAAATCTAAGCCAGGCTCGCTGAGAGTTTATACTCATCAAGATAATCAAAGGAATTACAAACAGACCCGTGCCGAGACATAAGATTTGAAGCGCAAGGGATCGTTCACTCTGAAGATAAAATAGACCTGAAGAGCCAATCATCACTAGGCCCAGTGCGGAAAGTATTGTGCAAAACAAAGTCCAGTAAAAGACGATGACGAGGCTGCGAATACGCTCAACACATAAAAGATAAGCTTTAGCAGCCTCGACTCGAAAAATCTCGATTCCGCTTTGTCCAGTACTTTCCGCCCATGCTTCAAAATTTGTGCCCAATTGACTTATGAAAAGCTTGAACACAAGTGGTCTCAGTCTTTACTAAAGCGATTACCCAAGTAGTAGCCGGCAATCATTCCGGTCAGGGCTGAAACACCAATGAAGGTCCATGGCATTTCATGCACCTTATGATCGACTCTTTCGCCAACAACTTTGAGTTTTTCGCGGGTCGCATCTTTGGTGCTTGTCGCCAATTGCGTAATTTTTTGAGTAGCACTTTTTAAAGTTCCTCGTACTTCGGGCTCTATTTCAGTGAGGGTTTTTCTTAAATTGCCAAATTGGCTAGAGAGCAGATCCTTGATTTCTTCTTTCTCTTGAAAGGCCAACTCATCGAGCGTCTTCATGGCCTCTGAGAGGCGATCGATATTTCTGGCGGCTTGAGACATAAGCTTTCTCCTTTAAGATGATAATTATTTTTAGATCGGATCTTGCGATGGATGTACCCTCACAAGATCTAACTATACTTCCCAAATCCATTGAACAAAGCCTATTGGCCTCAGGTACAGATGAAGTTTCTTGAGTACTCGATGCTGGCTTTTCTAAAAGAAAGGAGC
This sequence comes from Bdellovibrionota bacterium, assembly GCA_044351695.1. Classification (GTDB taxonomy): domain Bacteria; phylum Bdellovibrionota; class UBA2394; order UBA2394; family UBA2394; genus JBILFF01. The sequence goes on along the minus strand of JBILFF010000031.1, from coordinate 16,077 downwards.
TCGTTTTTGAAAACGAGCTCCTTAAGGGGTTGGGTTTGTGTCTAGCCACTTGAGTTGCAGCTAATGTCTGAAACTAATCAATGATGCACATTTTGTGGATTGTACAGATGTCCAATCATTTCGAAGCTCGCTCTCCAAAATGAATAAGTCGTACAAAATCAGCTTCTGTGAGAATGCCAATCAATTTCTGATCAGCATCTACTACGGGTAGGCAACCTAGTTTATTCTCAAAAAGTTTTTTGGCAGCTTCTTCGAGGCTGGCTTCTGGCTGTATCGTAACGACATTCCAGATCATCACATCCCTGACCGCCACGTTCTCAAGAGCCGAGTACTTTGCCCTCGCAGATGTGTTGATGAGAGACGAGGCGAAGTCATTCATTAAATCGCGATGCGAGACTAGGCCTTTGATGTGCCGCTGATCATCGATTACAGGAAGGTGTCGATACTTTCGCCAATCTAAACTTGCATCGATCAGATTGAAGTGATCGCTCAGCTTAAGAGCAAGAACGTTCGTGCTCATGAGCGTCTTCACCTTCCATTTGTGTTTTATTTCTTCAAAAAATTCATGAAGATCCAGTGTGCTACTTTTTAAAAGCGTAATTCCCATGGGCTAAACCTCTCCTTGCTAGATGTATCTTTGTTTCATACTTCAGGCTGCGATTTTTAAGTTTACCTCGACCTGGCTGACTCCTGGTGCGGACCACGCTGCCTTTCTGGCTTCTTCACGCTCAGCCCAAGAACTGACCGTACCGCTGAGAATGACTTTAGACTTCTCCGATGTGACAGCTATTTTTTTGGCATCGATCTCAGCCCTTCGCTTAAGAGCGTTTTCAATTTTTTGTTTCACCTCATGAGCGGAAACTTTTGACTCTAATTTGATTAAATTCGAAACTCCTTTCACGCCGACTAAACTCTCGATCGCTTTTTCGGCGGCCTCTTTCTCAAAGTACCAGTCCACTTCACCCTCAAGTGTCACCCATCCGTTTTCGACTTTTGGTTTTATATTTTTGTGCGGCACGCTTATATCCCACTCAAGCGCATTTGCCGCAGCCCTTGCGATGTCTGAATCGGTGCGTTCGCTACTTCCCGCAATCACAACTTTGAGATCTTCGGCAAGGCCTCTGACACCCTCGACGCGCTCCGCCACTCGTTCGGCCAGTCGTTTTTGAAAGTAGCTTTCAACAAATCCCGTGAGCGTGACGACACCCTCTCTCACGGCCACTCCGATTTCTCTTTCATTGAGCGCAGGCTCAAATCGTAATTCCTCAATGACATCTTTTTGAATTTGCATGTCGGACTTCATAAGATCTCCTTTTCAAATTTGATTCTGACTGATCGCAACCAGCGATGTGTTGGCTGCGCACACAAAAAGGCTAGAGATCTGGAGGATGAAAATGAATCGTACTCGGGTACGGGGTCTTGCTCTGAACTTCGACTTTGGGCCAGGCTTTAGCCCAGAAAATGAGCTTCGACTTAAGTCGGAAAGATAGCGTTAAAAAGCTCAGTTCGCGTGGTCACGCCACACTTCAAAAAAATACTTGTGAGATGTGCCTTGATGGTTCGATCGGTAATTTCTTCTATCGAGGCAATCTCTTTGTTAGCGAGTCCTTTAACCACCAGTCGAGTGACTTCTTTTTCTTTTGGAGTGAGATGGTGAAGGTGCATGAATCGCTCGAGCAAAGCATGCAGGCCACGGGGTTCTTCCCATAATGACTCAAGTGCCTGTAGAAGCTCCTCAATTTTAAATGGCTTCTCTAAAATGTAAGAGCTTCCATGATTCACAGCCTCCTTTGTCACCTGCAGATTCGCTATAGAACTCATCATGATGGTGGGGATTCCAGAGTGTTTGAGAGCTTTTATCAGATCTATTCCTTCAGGTTTCGGGCTGCCTGGAGTGAGAAAGATGTCGGTGATAACCGCATGAAAGGACTGAGACCTGACGAGGCTTAAAGCGCTTTGAAGATCTTTAGCCCAGTGACATATGAGCCCCGCTGCCATTAACTGACTTTGGAGCCAGTCGCCAAAAGAAAGATCGTCCTCTACGAGTAGAATTTTTCCTTCAAGCTTCCGGTTCGAGAGTTTTGAGATGTCGGCCATGCGCGTTCATGCCAGCTCTCAAAAATACTCTCAACATGAAAGTGATATTTTTTCGCGATGGCATCGATCCTCTCGATGTAGAGATCATCGGATGCTGCGAGCGATTAAGCTTTTGGTCTGAATACATAAACTGGGCAGGGGGCTTGGCGAATGATCTGTCGAGTGGTGCTTCCGATGAGAAGGGGAATGCGCGGCCTGGGTTCTGCAGCGATGCTCACGAGATCAAATTTGTTTTTGGTAGTCTGTTTTAAGATCGCGTGAGACACACTACCGACCAGGTGCTGTGAAAGATATTCTACTGTGATATTTGCTAGGCGCGCCTTTCTTAAAAATTCCTGAGCGCGATCTCTTGCGGACGTTTCATCGATACCCACCGTCATGGGAAATCCGCCGATGTCGGACATAAATAGTGTTCCTTCGTAAGGAAGATTTTGAATCGCACAAAAAACGCTTAACTGCGCTTTAAGCTCTTCAGCTAGGTCGAGCGTCGTGGCAAAAGCTCTTTTGGATTGCTTGCCAAAATTTGTAGGAAACAGGATCTTTGAAATGCGTCTTGGCTTTTGCTGGTAGGGGTTTACAAAAATCAGGGGCAGAGGAGAAAGAAGGAGTAGGCTTTCGGCAAAACTGCCCAGCATGAATTTTGGTATTCCCTTTCGAGCATGCGTCGCCACGGCAATCATCGAAGCCCTCCTCGTGAGCGCATAATCAATGAGTGTCTTTGTGGCCATTCGATGAGAGTCTTGCTGAATCTCTAGGAGTTTGGGTTTGGTGATGCTTTTGAGCTGAGCGATTTTGAGTATTCGTTGAATCCGTTTCAAGAGTGCCGCCTCTGTTGCAAAGCCCACTACTGAACGCAGATGAAGAGGCTTGTAGACAAAAACGGGCTCAATACTCGCTGCCTTTAAGCGGTCGAAATTTCTTAAGAGTTTAATCATAGATCTGAAAAGCTTTGGATTTGAATCGAGTGGATTAATGGCCCAAATGATTTTATTGAACGTTCTCTCTTTTCGGATTTGAATTTTATTCATCAAGCCTGATTTCCTGATTTTTGTCTTTTGGTGGATTGTACGCTAGTACAGTGGGGGAGTGGTTCATACCTAGCGTAGGGAGTGATTATGCTCTTCATTAATCGATCGGATGCAGGAAAACGCTTGGCCAGGCAAATTCAACAGAGGCATTTTTCTTTGCCGCATTTGATTGCACTGCCGCGTGGCGGTGTGCCGGTGGCCCTTGAGATTGCCAAGGCTTTGCATGCTCCGATCGATATTTTAGTCGTTAGAAAAATAGGAGCACCTTCAAATCCAGAGTTTGGGATTGGAGCAATTTGCGAAGATGATTTTCTATGGATCGATCGGAAATCTCAACGAACTTTAGGCGTTTCAGAAGAAACAATTCATCTGATGGCAAAAGAGCAGAGTTTAGAGGTGAAGAGACGAGTGCAATATTGGCGTGGCGGGAAGACCTTAGCGTCAGTGAGAGGGGAGCTAATCATACTGGTCGATGACGGCTTAGCGACCGGCGGAAGTGCTCGATCTGCATCACACTACTTAAGGTCGAGAGGAGCCAGTAAAATAGTTCTGGCGGTGCCCGTCGCATCGATAGATGGCCTTCGCGATATCAAGGGTGAATTTGATGAGCTTGTCTGCCTGGAAACGCCCGAACCTTTTTATAGTGTTGGGATGTGGTATCAGGATTTTAAGCAGTTAGACGATGCGGATGTAAAGACGATGCTGCTTCAACATTCGTCGCAAAATCTAAAGCTCGCTTTATAAAGAGATTCAATTGATTTGAGGTAGTGGGTCGATAATGAGCAGGTGCTTGTCCAGTTTGATTAACGAAATCAGTTAAGGTCGAAATAAAGCATCAGGTAAGGTTTTTCGATTTTTCACGATAAACTCGGGTCCAAAGAGAAGCCGTCTTAGATTGATTTCCATATTGTCTTCGCGGAGTGCTTTTCGAAAGCTTCGCTCTATTAGTTTTTGTGTGTGAGGTTTGAGGTCGAATTTGATTTCACTTAAAAGCTTGGTGGGAGCAATAAGATAAAGCTTTTCAAAATCAGAGTGAGACCGCGCTTTTTCAATCACACGACTGATTCGTTTTGCAAACTCAATCGAGACTTGCTCCTTGGGCGAGTGCGATCTCATCATTGAATGTTTAGACTTTCCCATGCGGTCTTTAACCCGTCCTGGGCGGTCGGCATTGAGCTCTTGGTTTTTAAGGCGGCCTCTTGTGTTGATCAATGTATCGAATAATCGAAGATTTTTTTGGCCTTCGATTTCGAAGAAGTAGGCTCCGCCTTGGTTTGCAACGACCGCCCAGGTTTTCATGGCCATAATATCGATTCTCCAAATCTCATTATGCTTTTTGAATTTGTACTTTTTTGGTGTTTTGAATGGCGTCGGGGGCTTTGGGGACCTCAACGGTGAGGACACCATCTTTTAGAATAGCTTTTATTTTGTTCTCTTCAATTTTGCATGCGAAGGGAATGGAGCGATAAAAAGATCCGTACGATCTTTCCATCATAATAAAGCCATTGTCTTTTTCTTCCTTTGAGATTTCTCTTTCGCCTTTGATCTGCAAATCTCCATTGCTTACTGTGATTTCAATATCCTTTTCACTAATTCCCGGCATCTCGGCAGTGACCGTGTAGCTTCGCTCGGATTCAGAAACGTTAACGGCAGGTGTTGCCACTGATGGAATGCTTGTTTCGAGGTTCAAGGTTGGAAAGCTAGAAAAAAAATCATCCATTAAGCGATTCATTTCGCGGTGAAGCGGATAGAATAAATCGCCTGCTTTTCGAGTGATTGCGCCTTCACTTCTTTTGAGTGGAATAAGAGCCATAAGACATCCTTTCTTTTTGGTTTAATAATTTGATCCAATATTTTCAAAATCTAATCCTCTTTAGAAGAAAGTGAATTGTACCTGTGTACAGAAGGCTCTCTTCAAAAAAGAACCCCCAGCGAAGGGGGTTCTTTGAATCTTCATCATTGGAGTTTTTAATTCCAATAGCATTCGAAGTCGTTTCTTCAAACTCCTCAAGTCATTCAAGATATGCCTCAAAAAGTTTATTGAAGCGATCAGAAGATGCTTCTTCAATAGCATTTGATTTTTAAAATAAAAATCGTACTTGGGTACGATGGAGGGCCGAGAGGAATCCTTTAGCGCTCATTGAGCAACAAAAATAAGTTCAAGAGGATGGCTCATGCTTGATTTGAAGTTTTTAGGCGCGACAGAAACCGTTACGGGTTCAAAGTATCTACTGAGTACAGATCATTTAGATGTTCTGGTCGATTGCGGTCTGTTTCAAGGTTTTAAGCAGTTGCGTCTAAGAAATTGGGCGCCACTTCCTATCGATTTGAAGAAATTGAAAGCGGTGCTTTTGACTCATGCACATCTTGATCACTCAGGCCACATTCCCCTGTTGGTGAAGAGTGGTTTTCGAGGGCCTATTTATTGCACGCGAGCGACTGCTGCCCTATGTCGTATACTTTTGCCTGACTCAGGTTATCTCCAAGAAGAAGAGGCTCTTTTTGCGAATAAACATGGCTTTTCGAAGCATCGACCCGCGCTTCCATTGTATACGAAATCCGACGCAGAGCACTCGTTGAAGCAATTCGAACCTATCGAATGGAATCAGGCCTATCAGATCTCGGATGATTTCTGTTTTAAGTTCGTTCGAGCAGGACATCTATTGGGCGCGGCATCGATACGAACGGAATACAAAAAAATTTCCGTTCTCTTTTCAGGTGACGTCGGTCGTCCGGATGATCCATTGATGTACGCACCAGCTGCCATTGAGCCCGCCGATTTTTTGGTTGTGGAATCGACCTATGGCGATCGGCTTCATGATTCGCGAGATCCTAAAGATCAGCTAAGGGATATATTGAAAAAAACTGTAGAACGGCGTGGTTCACTGATCATCCCGTCATTCGCTGTGGGTCGAGCGCAGTTGATGCTTTATTATCTTCATCAGTTAAGGCTTGAAAAAAGTATTCCGCCCACAGCCATTTTTCTGAATTCACCGATGGCCCAAAGTGCCAATCGGATTTTTGAAAGCTATCATTCGGATCATCGACTTTCGTGCTTGGAGTCGCAGAAGATTTGCGACGAAGCGATCTATGTAAATTCTGTAGAAGAATCTAGGCGCCTCAACCATCGGCAAGAACCTGCCATTATTATAGCAGCTTCGGGAATGGCAACTGGTGGTCGAGTCCTTCACCATCTCAAGCATTACGTTTCGGATCCGAGGAATACGATTTTGTTTGTTGGGTTTCAAGCGGGAGGGACCCGGGGAGAAGCCATGATTCACGGCGCTGAGAGTATAAAAATACATGGAGAGTTTTGGCCCGTTCGTGCGGAGGTGCTACAAATGGATAATCTCTCTGCACATGCTGATCAGCGTGAAATGCTCGATTGGTTAAAAACATGTGCTCGTGCAACAAAAAAAATATTTTTGACACATGGGGAACTGGCAGCGCTCGATAGCTTTCGTCGAAAAATTGAAGAAGATCTTCATTGGTCGTGTCACATTCCTTTTTATCTAGAGAAGCAGGCTTTGTGTTCGATCTAAGTTGGAGAGTGAGCGATAGCTGTATCTCTGTACAATAGGAGCATTCGAAGGTTTCTGTTATCAGATTATATCTTCTGAATGATTCAACGATTTCCTAGAGCTAAAGTTCGATTAACTCTGGGAATCTGAAGAATGATCCTCAAGATTCTTGTTGAAAGCAATTTTACCGTAGAAGAAGATTGAAACAGCCCGTTAAAAGCGGGCTGTTTTTTTTGTTTGAGGAATTGATTCATATGAGGCAGAAAAAAGATGAGCGCTGCACAAATTTGTTTGGCTTTACTTTACTTTCGTGTTGCCGGCGTCATTTAGGTTTGGACTTTTTTGCCTGGGGTTTGTTTCGTAAATCTAAAGGAGCAAAAAAGCCGGCATCGTCTTTTTTGTATCTCAGGGGTTCTGGTGGGGTCGATTTTTTTGAGTGGAGAAGGGGCTGAAGAGATCGTAGAATCAAAAGCTCTGGTTACGGAGACTCTTAAAGAAAGAGAAGATATTAAGTAAGCGAATCTGGACAACGCTTAGACTTTTGCAAGTTTGGTCGATAGAGTTTAGAAATGTCGACAGTAGTTCTTTCAATCGGAATTATTTATTTTGTCTCAAGGCTGTTCACAAAGTTTTTTGATCGGTTTGGGATTCCGGATGTTCTTCTTTTAATGCTTTTGGGAATCCTCTTGGGCCCTTTCTCTGGCTCGGTGTCACCTGAATCCTTTGGGAAGGTCGGTCTTGTACTGAGTACTATGGCGTTAACGATTATTCTTTTTGAGAGTGGAACAGACATTTCAATTCAGAGTTTAAAGCGAGCAGCAGGACCCGCGAGCGTATTGAGCTTTCCCTTTTTCTTTATGACCTTGATTTTAGGTGCGGGTGGATTTTTTTTATGGGATCGGTTTTGGTTTGATTCCCACACTCATTGGGCTGCTGGACTTATTTTTGGAGCCATCGTGGCAGGGACCAGCTCAGCGGTCGTAATCCCCCTGGTGAATCAGTTGAAGCCCAAAGACTCTGTGAAAAACGCACTCGTTTTGGAGTCAGCCGTTACTGATGTTTTGTGTATCGTCTTTGCTTTTGCTTTTATCGGAGTGATTGAGCGGGGGGGAGAATTTAGTTTGGCTGGGATGACTATCCATACGGGTTTGAATCTTTTGGGGGCTACTATTTGGGGTCTTGGAGCGGGGCTTGTTTGGGTTTGGGTTTGGAGAAGTATCGTAGGTATGAAGAGCTCGCTTTTTACGACGATCGCGTTTGCCTTGGTGGTGTATGGCTTTGCCGAGCTGGTCGGGCTGAGTGGAGCCATCGGCGCTCTTGTTTTTGGCTTAACGCTGGCAAACTATGAGCGCTTTCCGCAGGGATGGATCAAAATATTTGGTCCGAACTTACCCCAAATTTCAGTGGAAGAAAGAGGCTTATATCGAGAGTTGGTCTTCTTACTCAAAACCTTTTTCTTTGTTTTTTTGGGAATCAGTATGAGCTTCAAAAGTTGGCAGGCACATATCTTCGCATTTTTATTTCTCGTGCTCTTGTTTCTTTTGAGATTTCTCTGGTGTCGATTCGCACTGCGAGATTCTGCTTACTCAAGTCGAGATCGATGGATCTCTAGCTTGTTAGTTCCTAAAGGACTTGCTGCCGCCGTCTTAGCTTCGATTCCTGCACAAAAAGGAATTGCTGGGGGTGAGTGGATCGAGTCGTTGACTTATGCCATTGTTCTTCAATCGATTGTGATCTCATCCACTCTCATCATGCTGAGTGGCACCCTGGAACGCAGAAACCAGGAAGGCTTCAGCGTAAAGCACTAAGTTGCGGAAGGAAGGCTGACTTGCTGCTCGAGAAACTGCAGGCTTCGGATGCCGAACCAAGAAAACTTTTCGCCGTCAACTAGAGCGACAGAAGCTTGTGGATAATCAAAATCAATTTTTTCTTTTATAAAATCATAAGGTTCAGAAGAGAGAAGAACGCAGACCCCATCGCTCAGAGCTTCATTCAAATTAAATTCGGGGTAGCGCGACTGAGTTTGAGTGTTGGGCTCCCAAACTGAAAAGCCCAAGTGTCCCAAAACACTTCCTATAAAAGTATTGGAGCGAATGCACATCCAAGGCTTTCTCCAAACAACATAAACAACTTTCTGAATGCCAATCTCAGATTGCGGAGGACGAATCCACTGAATGAGACCAGGAAAGTGTAAATGATTTGTTGCCGCTTGTATTTGAGGCGATGGAGATAGCACTTTTTGCCATCGATCGGCCAAATTCTTCAGAGCTGCGCTCTTTAAAATATCCGACATTTGCGTGAGCTCACGAGGCAGATCTTGGATTGACGTGATATGAGTCGCATGAAATCGATAGGCGCATTTATCTGCAATTTCCTTGGTGTTTTCTTCTTTGTCCATGAGTACGAGATCGGGATTCAAATGACTGATTTTATTCCAGTCGACTTTTTTTGTGCCTCCAACGATTTGCAAATGATCCACTTGAGGCGAGGGATGGATGCAATATCGTGTTCTGCCGACAACGTCGACCCCTGCCCATAGAAGCGTCTCTGTCCAGCTTGGAACCAAAGAAATGACACGCATCTCTGAATTAGAAAGCAATACTGACATGCATGTAAATCTTTAAACACGAAAGCTGGATCCATCCTCATGTCCCGCAGAAAGTGCGGTAGTTTGGATCTTCGATGTCAGGCGGCATACCATAGCGGTGAGGGCCTTCGGGCATCTGAAAGGGATTTCTTACGGCCTTCAAGAGCTCGAAGAACTCTGAGAAGTCTGCTTTTTGAGTTGCTCTCTCAAGAGCGAGCTCAACCTCATGATTTCTGGGAATCACCACTGGATTAGTTTGCAGTATTTGATTTTGAGCATCTTGCAAAGATTGGTCTTTGTGTAATCGAATCTTCCATTGATCGAGCCAAGCAGAAATCGTGGGATCTTTCTGAAGGGATTCACGAGCCTCTGCGTCTGCGAGTTGCCTAAAGAAAAGACTGTAGTCGACTTTAGATTTCTCCATCCAAGAAAGTAATTCCTTGATTGACTGAACATCCTTTGCTTCCGTGCTTTTCCAGCCTAGCTTTTGACCCATCCCTTTCAAATAGAGCTCTTCAAAGCTTTCAGAAAATACACTGAGTCGTTCTTGTAAGAGGCCGATGGCCTGTGCCTCTGAGCTATGATCTGAGGTCACCAAAGGGAGAAGGCACTCAGCCAAACGCGTTAGGTTCCAAAGGGCGATCGATGATTGATTGCCATAAGCATATCGGCCCTGACGATCAATCGAGCTGAAGACTGTATGGGGATCGAAGCGATTCATAAATGCGCAAGGTCCATAGTCAATGGTCTCGCCTGAGATACTCATATTGTCAGTATTCATTACCCCATGAATAAATCCGACCAGCATCCACTGAGCAACGAGTCGTGCCTGCGCTCTACAAACACGATCTAAGAAAAGTAGGGGTCTTTCTTTTGTATCGGGGATGTCGGGATAGTGTCTTTGAACCGAATAACTGAGAAGAGCCCGTAGGCTTGCCGTATCTTGATGGGCCAGAGCGAGTTCAAAAGTGCCAACACGAATATGACTCGAAGCCACGCGTGTTAAAACAGCTCCCTCAAGAATTGAATCACGGCGTATCCACTCTCCAGTTTTTGCTACCGCCAAACTTCGTGTGCTTGGGATGCCTAGGAAGTGCATGGCCTCACTGATTAGATACTCTCGCAACATAGGTCCTAGTGCGGCTTTGCCATCTCCTCGCCGTGAGTAGGGAGTTTTGCCTGATCCCTTAAACGCGATATCCCATCGACTTCCATCTGGAGCTTTCTGCTCTCCTAAAAGATGAGCTCTTCCGTCTCCCAGAATTACAAAATTTCCAAATTGATGTCCGGCATAGGCTTGCGCAATAGGAGCTGCTCCATAGGGCAGATGGTTGCCTGTAAAGACTTGAGCTCCTTGTGGACCACCGAGAAGAGCAACTGAAAGGCCTAGATTTTCAGCCAGAGTCTCATTGAACACGACGAGTTCGGGGTGGGACGCCGGCTCTGGTCGGGCCGTCGAAAAAAACAAGGACGGCAGTTGAGAGTAGGATTGCTCAAGATTCCACCCGGCCCGTAGAGCTTCGTTACTTTCTGAGTTGTTCACGTCAAACAAATTTAACCAGCCCGAAAAATTAAATAAATGGTGTAACCCACGTATAAACTCAAAAGCAAAGCGCCCTCTCCTCGCGAAATTCGCCCCCCCGTTTTAAAGAGTGGCCAGCAGAGAGCAGCCACAAAAATCATAAACGGCATATCGATACTTATCATATTGGGGTCAACGTTTAGCCCACCAGGAACAACGCTTGCCGAGAGTCCAACAATGCAAAGAATGTTATAAATATTGCTTCCGACGACGTTGGCGACTGCGATGTCTCGTTCGCCTTTGATTGTGGCCATGACAGAGGCTGCCACCTCAGGTAGCGACGTTCCCGCCGCCACGATGGTGAGTCCAACAATCGTGTCACTCACCCCCAGGTTTTTTGCTAAATGAATGGCCCCCTTAACAAACCAATCTGCTCCAAACATCACGATTCCTAGTCCAGCAGCGACTAAGAGGGCCGAAACCAAAATTGACGTTTTGAGAGAGTGATCTTCGACAAATTTGTTGGCCTCTTTTTCGAGTCGTTTATCCTTCTGGCGTTCTTTAAGACTCTCTCTGACAAGCCAAAAAGTATAAGCAATGATCCCAACAAAAAGTAGCAATCCCTCAGCGCGTCCGATGAGTCCATTATAGCTTGCGGCAAAGAGCGCTAGGGAAACGCCGATCATGATCGGCACTTCCCGACGACTGATTTGAGTGTGTATGACGAGAGGAAAAATAACAGCAGACAGTCCTAAAATAAAAAGAACATTAAAAATATTGCTGCCGACGATATTTGAGACGGCGATGTTTGCGCTTCCCTCAAAAGCCGCACTCAAGCTCACTGCTAATTCGGGCGTGCTTGTACCAAAAGCTACAACCGTAAGTCCCACAACCACCGAGGGGATTCCGAGACTTAAGGCTAGTTTTGAGGCGCCGCGAACGAGGAGTTCTCCCCCAAGCACTAAACCGATGAGTCCCACCAAAAGATAAAGAGCAATCATCCCTGTCATGATTCAGAAAATGCTCTACCTGTTCGATATAAATCAACAAATGAATCTTGGCTTTGAAGAAGAATGGTCATCGGTGCTAAGAGCGCAAGCACAAAGGATTCAGAATCTTGATTAAATAGCCAGCGCCTGATTCTCGATTCGCAAGAGTTGCTCTTTTACAGCAATACCCCATCGATAACCTGCAAGCCGTCCGTTCTGCGCAATTACTCGGTGGCATGGAATCAAGAGAGCGATGCGATTCATGGCACAAGCTCTCGCAACAGCCCGAACAGCCTTAGGGTTGCCCAAATCGTTTGCAATCTCTGAGTAAGTGCGGGTCTCACCCCATGGGATCTCGCAGAGCCTACTCCAGACCCTCAATTGAAAATCACTGCCCGCCATATTTATAAGAATTGAAGAGCGTGCTCGTCGTCCATCTAGAATAGATATAACTTTTGAAATGGTTTGTTCGGTAAAATCATCCTTTAGTCTTGATCTCTTTATCTGGTGGTGGGGAAACTCCTCTTGGAGTTCAAAGAGCAAATCCTTTTTTGATCTTCCAAAAGCTAAAAAACACACTTTTTTTTCACGAGCAGCGAGGGCCATCCATCCCACGCGTGTTCTCTTGAAAACAAACGAGAGTGGATCGATCTTAGCTTTCATAAAAACAATTGTTTGAGATAAAGCCACCAAGTCTGAATGCTATGCCAAGAGGGTTGCAGCCATTGGGGAAGTGATTTAAAGCTGGTTTTCAGCTCCACATAGTTTTTTAGTGCAATCTGCCAACCCTCAATGACGTTTTGGCATGCTGAATTTAATGGTAGCTGACACGGCTCCAAAGACTTCTTCTTTGTAGCGAGCAAGCTACTAGGAAGATCAGGGCAATTGGTTTCGAGATTTGCAAACCAGCTTTCTTTATTCTTTAGAATTTCTTCGGCACTTTGCTTCGAAAATTCCTCAAGTCGCTGCAAACAAATATTTGAAGCAGAAGCCTGAGTAGCCGTCGACGTTTCAAGAACAAGTCCAAAAGCAAGCGTGAGCATCTGAAAAAGCATGGCCAAGCTCTAAGCTTTCTCTAATGCAAAAGCCAGATTCAATTAAGCACCGAAAGGAATCATGACAGAATTGTTCGAGACCTAATTGTATGAGTACTTTGTGTCTTTAAACGAGGACGGGTGATTGTCGACGACAACCTCTCAGGGGTCTTAAAGCCAAAAAAAATCGCCTGTTGAAAATTCAATCAGAATATTTTGAGCTTGTTTCAAAGAATAAGTCTTTGTTTTTTGTTTTTTAACAGCCTCACGCAATCGATCATAAAATGAGACATCGATAGACTCTAGAGTCTGTAGAGCCTCTGGGCGGCGGCCTTGAAGGTCAAGAATTCGAGCTAGAAAGAGGCGATGAATCATCTGATATCGCGGCAAGCTCTCGAGCTTTTCTGATTGTCGCAAATGCATCTCCCAATTTTTGAGTTCCGTCTCTTCGAGCCGTGAGTTTGTCCAGGCGGACTTCAACAAAGAGATCACGACAAAAAACATGGGATAATGGGGATCGAGTGGATCCAGCCGCTGGGCCTCTTTTACGAGTTCAAGAGCCCGCGGGTAGTCTCCTCGCTCACCGACAAGCTCCCCAGCTTCTCGAAAGAGTGCCTTTGCGCGGACTCGATGCGCATCTTGAGCCCATTTTGAGCGATAACTCTCAGATTGGAAGCCATTCAGAAAAGATTCTTTTTCAAAGCTGACATGAATTTTTTGATACAATCCATCCAGAGGTCGGGCAAAGCGAAGAGGGGTGTGAGCGAGGTAAAGGGATGATTGGGAGGGGCTGAAAACTAGACTTTGAACATTATTGCGCCGGGCAATGATGTTCACCGCCTCTCGGCGCGAAAGCATATTTCCATCAAGATCCAGATATTCGTGAGATGAAATCCAGTCCACAGCTTGCTGAATGCTTATGCGGCCCGAGGCTTGAAGGGCCGTCGTCAAGTATCTCCAGCGCTGGGCGCTGTCCTCGAGGTAAGAATAGCTGGGTGAGTATTGGTCTCGAGCGAGTTCTGGAGCCCATGCCGTGTTGGTGATGACATTTTTATATTCTTGAAAATCTTTAACCACTTTGTATCGAGCGCTGACGTCGAAGACACTGCTTTTGTTTTCGTGATGTGAGTGCACCAAGAGACGCCACGGGCTGGTGAGGGGGTGGCTTCGCACAATGTCGATTGCTTGTTTAAGCGTGCGAGCGTTTCTAATGAGCTCTTGGACGAGCAGCAGAATCGGCCGTCCAAAAAGTCGAGACTGTGAAAGATTAAGTTGGTGAAGAGTAATAAAAAGCCCCGCTTCGTTCAGGGCCGTGATGGCACCTAAAGGACTTCCTAAGCTGGTGATCGAGATCGACTTTAAGCCCTGTGGATTTGTTGGATGGTGAAGAATGAGCGCTTGGTTTTGGTCGTAATACCCACCACCTTCGTAATCGAGATTTCGCCCGAAGATCTGCCCATCTTCGCCCGCCGCTGCGAAGCTCGTACAGCCCAATTGAGGCGGAAGGCGATAAAAACCCCAATTTGCTTTGGCCTGAGCAAAGACGATTTGAGAGAGATTTTGCGCTAAATCAGGAATGAGTAAAACACGCGCTGAACTTCCTTGGGGGAGCCCGACAGCTTGATCAAAAAGATCAAGGGCGTTTCTTTCTTCTGCGGTCAGATTCGTCTCAAGTTTTTTGAGAAGCACGCCATCTACTATTTTCTGGATGATAGCTCGCAGAGGAGCGAAGCGCTTGAGCGGTGGACTTTGAGACAGTCCTGATTCCACTCTTTTTAGATAATAGGGAATGGAACTTGAGGTGAGGAGCGGGCCGGCTATCGCTGCGTAGTCACGGCAGCTTTGTGCCATTTCGCCCTTCAAGAACAAAAAGTGGACTCCATTCTGGATGCGATGATCTGCGGTCATTCCAGTGAGTATGCGTGCAAAGTTTTGCGAGATCTACGAAAAGTGGGAATTGAATCAACAGATACTACTTTTCAAAGCACGGCTTTTATCTCTGAAATGATCTTTGAATGTATCGTCGGCCATTGGGCACCAGACCATAAGAGTCGATGGAGAATCCGAATTGCCTCAGCTGATTGACGTACTCGGTTGCTGCAATAACTTTGAAATTGAATTCCTTCATGGTGGGGTCAATCACGGCATCTAGGTCTGGGAGATAAACCCACTCATGTCCATTGGCCTGTAGCTCTGTTTCGGAGGCCGATCGAACCTCTGCACGAATTCCATAGTGTCGTAGAATAGATGCTAACACGAGACTCTTGTCCCGGCACACTCCGCGTCGATCACACTGGCCTTCAAAGTAAGAGGAGGCCAGGCGCGCGGGGAGGAGATGGGTTCGCCCGTGATTTAAGAATTGCATGTCGTAATCACCCGATATTTTTTGAGCAAACATTTCGATGATCTTAGTTTTATTTTGATTTGAGTCTTGAAGGAGCTCTCTCTCTTCACTCGTGAGCAAAGACTCGATTTTCTCCATATCGAGAAGAATGCCGCTCCCGATATGTTCTGCCGAAATTGAGCTCGCTTGCGCTTGATAATAAACGCGTGGTGTCGCCACAGTCAGAGCACCCAGAACCAGGCCAGCCCCAATGGCTCGCCCTACTTTTGTCATGATCTGTTTGCATCTCGAGGTCTCTCGAAGCTCGCCGCGACTCTCGGGCTCCGCACTCAGAAGGGGCGTACTAAGAACAATCATTCCGAGAAAACCATGCAAGATTGCTCTGCCAATCACTCTCAATCAGAGTGCAAATTAAATGCCTGTGAATCGACATAAAGAATCGTGGAAATTTAAGGACTTAGAAGCCTTAAAATCGTCTCCTTGGTGGACGCTGAGAACTTTTGGGCATAAAAAAACCCCCGCCTTGCAGCGGGGGTTTTGAAGTTTTAGCAATTCTTTAATCAAAAGATTAAAGAGCTTGGCTTACCAACGGTTGCCACCACGGCCACCACCACCACCGCCGCCGCCACCGAAACCACCACGGCTTCGACCGCTACCGCCACCGAATCCGCGATCACCACGAGGTCCGCCACGGTTTTCACGAGGTGCAGGGGGCTTAGCTTCGCTTACTGCGATTTTTCGGCCTTCCAGCTCGGCATTATTCAAGCCATTGATTGCGTTTGTTGCCTCTTCGTCTGTCGACATTTCAACAAAGCCAAAGCCTTTGCTTCGGCCAGTGTCTCGATCCGTAATAATACGGCAAGATTCAACAGCTCCATACTGAGCGAAAGCATCGCTCAAGGATTGCTCTGAAAGATTAAATGATAAGTTACCAACGAATAGTTTTTTAGTCACA